>JBBSDI010000167.1:0-8006 GCA_038249585.1 Lysobacterales bacterium
GGCAGAGTCGATACTGTTCGCTGGATTCGACCACAACCCGGCTCTGCGAGAACTGCTTGGCACGAATCTGCAGTCGTTGCGCGCTGCGTATACGAGCTTCGGCGAGGCGCTCACTGCCGGGGTCGTGTTCGGCTCGGCGCCATCCGCGGATCTGGTCGGGCTGGATCGCCAACTGCACGCCGCCACGGCCTCGCTCGAGGAGCTGGCTGTCGCGGGCAGCAAAGCGCTGATCGGTTTGCTGCGCGATCGCGAGTCGAAGCTTGCGAGCCTGCGCGCATGGTCGATTGGTGGGACGCTGTTGACCGCACTTTTCGCCGCCTATCTGTTCATGGGATTCAATCGCTCCCTGAAGGCAACCTTGCGTGGCCTGGCGCGCGCCAGCGGCCAGCTCGCACGCGGCGAGTTTCCGGAGAAGATCATGCTGCACAGCGTCGACGAGATGCAGGACATCGCCAATGAGTTGGCCAGGGTCGGCGCGCAGCTGCGGCGCTTCGATGCGGCCCAGCGCGCCATGATGGACGAGCACGAGGCCGGCGAGACCGACGCGCGGATCGATGCGAGCGATCTTCCTGGCGCTTACGGTGAACTGGCGCGCGGCGTCAACAAACTGGTCGATGGCCATATCGTGGTGCAGGAGCGCATGGCGGCGGTTGCGGGGGCATACTCGCGTGGCGATCTCGCGGCAAGCATGGACCGTCTGCCCGGCAAGCGCGCTGCGATGACGGCCGCGATGGACAACATCCGTACCAACCTGGGTTCGGTCAACGACGCGATCATGCTGCTGGCCAACGCTGCCGCCGAGGGCGATTTCAGCCAGCGCGGCGACGCGCAGCGCTTCGAGTTCACGTTCCGCACCATGGTCGAATCGCTCAATACGCTGATGGCGCGCGCGCAAAGCGGCCTTGGCGACGTGGGCGCGATGCTCGCCTCGCTGGCCGATGGCGATCTTACCGTGCGCATGACCGGCGAGTATCGCGGGCAGTTCGCCCAGATGCGCGATGACGCCCACACTACGGCAGAGCGACTTGCCGGCATCGTCGGCGGCATCAAGACCGCCGTCGAGTCGATCAATGTCGCAGCGCAAGAGATAGCGAGCGGAAACCAGGACCTGTCGCAGCGGACCGAGCAGCAGGCCGCGAGCCTCGAGGAAACCGCATCGTCGATGGAAGAGCTGACCGCGACGGTCAAGCAGAACGCCGACAACGCCAAACAGGCCAATCAACTGGCGGCCAGTGCGCGCGATGTCGCCGCCTCCGGTGGCAAGGTCGTCGAGCAGGTGGTGCAGACCATGGGCGCGATCGCCAATTCGTCGAACCGGATGAACGAGATCATCGGTGTGATCGACGGCATCGCATTCCAGACCAATATCCTCGCGCTCAATGCCGCAGTCGAGGCGGCGCGCGCCGGCGAGCAGGGTCGCGGATTCGCGGTCGTTGCATCCGAGGTGCGCGCGCTGGCACAGCGCTCGGCAGCTGCGGCGAAGGAGATCAAGGGACTGATCTCGGATAGTGCCGAGCGGGTGGCGGCTGGCGGCAAGCTGGTGGCGACCGCAGGGGCCACGATGGCCGAGATCGTGAGCCAGGTTCGCCGCGTGACCGACATCATGGGCGACATCACTGCGGCCAGCGCCGAGCAGTCCTCCGGCATCGAGCAGGTCAATACCACGGTCACCCAGATGGACCAGACCACGCAGCAGAATGCAGCGCTGGTGGAAGAGGCATCCGCGGCGGCGCGCGCACTGGAAGAGCAGGCAGCGGAACTGGTGGCCGCGATCTCGGTGTTCCGCACCGGCGCCGATGTGCCCACGCTTGCGGCGTTACCAGCGGCACCACCGGTGCAGTTGAAGCCGGCCGCTCCGGTAACGGTTCGCGCGGCGACTCCGCTCAAGCTCGCTGCCGTTGATGGTCAGCGCAAACGTGCCGCTTCTGCGCTGCCGACAGCAGCGACAGCAGCGACAGCATCGCGCGACCAGGCAGCCCATTGGGAGGAATTCTGAGGCCTGCAGGCATTGGCCGACGCCAGGCTGTCATCCTGCCGGTCTGCTGGCGCGGGTTGGCGGGTTTCGGTCATCCGAGCATGGGCGCTGGTGAATCGCGGACGTTGAATCGGTGTGTTCAGGCCGGGCGCTAGACCCGTTGCCTGGCATGCGAATTGAAGGTGACATTCCTTGGGGCCAAGCCAATCACCACCTCGGGAGCGTCAACAGATGAAGCCGTCGATCTCCCGCGAGTTGCATCGCTCACGTCGACTTCGCGATTTTTCGCGTGGTGCCAGACTGACGATCATCGTGAGTCTGGCGCTTCTTGCTGCCGTGTTGGCGGCGGCGATGGACGGTGTGCCGGGCGCGCTTGCCGATCGCGATCTGATCCACAAGCCCGGCGGCAGCCACGGTGGCATGCTCGTTTTGCAGTCGATGAATCGATGGGCGCCGCTGTGACACGATGCTTGGGGTAGGGGGTCGACCCATGCCATTGCGCCAGATTCCGCCACCGAGTATGCCAGCGGCGTTGCCCAGCGACGAACAGATCCTGGTGGCGGCGCGTTCGCTGGGCGTGGTCGGGCGGGCGCAGGCGACATTGTGGCGGGAACTGAGCGATCCCGAAGTCGACATGCGAAGGCTTCATCGCGTGATTCGCGAAGATCCCGGGATCGCAGCGCGCGTGCTGAAGGTTGCGAACTGCGCGTTCTATCGTCGTGGCGGACAAGTAGCGACCATCGAGCAGGCGATCGTGGTGTTGGGGCTCGATGCCGTGCGCGGGATCGCGGCATCGGCCGGCCTCGACCGGATTGCCGGGCGCAGCGAGCAGGGCACGGCCTTCGTGGGCCACAGTGTCGTGGTGGGCAGCGTGGCGCGCGAAGCGGTCGGCGCGGCCGGTTTGTCGATCGGTGGCGAGGCATTTCTTGCCGGCTTGCTGCACGACTTCGGACTGCTGGTGGAGTGGCGCCTGATCGCGCAAGGGGTGGTCGATTCCGATCCGCCAGCGCGCCACGATTCGTTGCGCCATACGCACTATGCCAAGGTAGTACTCGACGCGTGGAATATTCCCGCCCAGGTGGTTGCTGCAGTGGTCGCGCACCATGACCAGCCGCCCGCCGACGGCGTAGTCGATTCGTTGACGGCCAGCGTTCGCCTCGCGCACATTGCAGCGCTGGCCGCCGACGCCACTCTCGATGCCGACGGCCCGCTGGCGGCAGACGACGAACCTTCGGCTGCGGATCTTGCAGCACTCGGATTGAATCCGGAAAGCTGGCGCGAGTTCCTGCCGGACACGGCGGCGCGAGCGCGCCGGCTGCGCGTGGGCATCCAGTCATGACGCGCGCCCCGGAGATCGGCGCACAGTTGCCGAGCCGATCGACGGCGAGCCATCGCGCTGTCGCAAGCGGTCTGGTGGCACCGACGATCGTTGCTTTGCTGGTGACTCTTCCAATCGGTGTCTTGATCGCGAACACGCCGGGACTGGACCGCAGCGGTTCGTTGGCAGTGTGGTTTTCGATTCTCGCGGGTGCGGGGATCTGGACCGCAGCGGGTGCGTGGGGCATGCGCCGATGGACCACGGCAAGCCGGTCGGCGTTGCCTCCGACTCCCGACCTCGTATCCGCGGCCGACGAAGACACGCGCCGCATTGCCGCAGTTGTGCGCAACACCACCAACGCGGTCGTGATGACAGACACGCTCGGCCGCATCGTCTGGTGCAACGCGGCGTTCGAACGCGTCTCGGGCTACCGTCTGGCTGAGGCTTTGGGTCAGCGGCCAGGTGTGCTGTTGCAGTGCGCGGATACCGATCCGGGCACGATTGCGAAGATCCGCGCGGCGATACGCCGCTGCGAGTCGGTCGCCGTGGAAATCCTCAATCAGGATCGGGTCGGCAGACGTTACTGGATCGCGCTGCAGATCGAGCCGTACTCCGATGATGCCGCGCAGCATGTCGGCTTCATGGCGATCCAGAGCGACATCACGGAGTCCGTGCGACTGCGCGAACAGCATCGGGCAGTCGTCGAAGCGATGGCCGCCGGAGTGGTGGTGCAGGATCTCAACGGCACGATCGTCGATTGCAATCCAGCTGCTTGCAGGATGCTGGGGCTCGACGCCGCACAACTGCGCGGTCGAAATTCGGTGGATCCCCGGTGGGCAGCGATCCGCGAGGACGGCAGCCTGCTTCCCGGCGATCAGCACGCGGCCATGGTCAGCCTGCGCAGTGGCGAGGCGATCGACAACGCGGTGATGGGAGTCGTCACCGCGCAGGGCCAGAGGCGCTGGCTGGAGGTCAATACGCGGGTACTCGACCTTGGCGGCGGGCGAGGCCGCAGCGTGGTGGCGAGCTTCAACGATGTTACGCTGCGCAAGTCCATCGAGACCGAACTCATCTTCGAGCGGGCGCGACTGGCCGCAGCACTCGACGGCACCGGCGCGGGGGCTTGGCACTGGTCGGTACCGGCGGGCGTGGTTGCAGTGGACGAGCGCTGGAGCGAGATCGTCGGAATTCCAGGATCGACGGTGACGCTGGTACCGATCGGCGAGTGGATGAGACGCCTGCACCCCGATGACGCGGAAATCGCGGCCGAGGCCGCAGCGCTGCATTTCTGTGGAATCAGCGAGCGCTTCAGCGCCGAGCTCAGGGTTCGCAATCACGCGGGGCGCTACGTCTGGGTTCACTGTCGCGGGCGCTTGACCGAGCGCAACCCGGATGGCTCACCCGGGTCGATGTTCGGCACGCTGATGGACATCAGCGCGCGCAAAGAAGCCGCAGCGGCGGCCGCCGCGGAACAGTTCAAGCTCAAGCGGCTGTTCGAACTGGCGCCATTGGGGATCGCGCTGGCCTCGGATGTCGATGGCCGCGTGCTCGACTGCAACCAGTCGCTGTGCGAGATACTGCGGATCGAGCGCTCCGCGTTGATCGGCCGCAATCTGATCGAGCTTACGCCGGCCGATGGACGCAAGGCGTGGGAGCACCACAATGCGGCGTTCCAGCACAGCGGCCGGGTAGGGCCCTACGAGAAGGAATACCTGCGCGGCGATGGCAGCCGGGTAGCTGCAGTGGTCAGTGCCCAGCGCGTGCCGCTGACCGATAGCGAGGCCGGTGGGGCGATCTGGGTGATCGTGCAGGACATCAGCGAACGCAAGGCGATGGAAGAGGGTCTGCAGCGCGAGGCGCGTACCGACAAGCTGACGGGGCTGGCCAACCGCGCGGCGCTGATGGATCAGCTGGAGTCGACGGTAGCCCGCGCGCGCGCCGATGCGCGCGCAGGATTCGGTTTGCTGTTCCTCGACTTCGATCGCTTCAAGCTGGTCAACGACACGCTCGGCCACGACGCCGGCGACGACCTGCTGCGACAGATTGCCGATCGCTTGCGACACGTACTGCGGGGACCTGTCGGTGGCGAATTCGAGCGCAGCTTCGTCGCGCGGATCGGGGGCGATGAGTTTGTGGTGCTGGTCGACGGCACGGCCGACCTGGTCGAGATCGAGCGCATGGCGCATCGCCTGCTGGAGTCGCTGGCCTCGCCCTACGCCATTCGTGGATCCGAGGTGCAATCGTCGGCCAGCATCGGCGTGGTCTCGAGCGCGCAGGCCGAGCTGGATGCGAGCGCGATGCTGCGCAACGCCGATACCGCGATGTACGAGGCGAAACGGCGCGGGCGCGGCGTGGCGGTGGTGTTCGACGAGGGCATGCACGCGCGGGTGCGCCGCGAGGTCGAAATCGAGCGAAGTTTGCGGCGGGCGATCGTCGCGGGCGAGGTATCGCTCGTGTACCAGCCGATCATCGATCTGGACTCGGGCGAGATGTCGAGCGTCGAGGCGCTGCTGCGATGGCACTCAGCAGAGCTTGGCGAGGTGTCGCCGACCGAATTCATCCCGATAGCCGAGGAAAGCGGCGCGATCATCGCACTGGGCGAATGGGTGCTGCGCGAGGCCTGCGCCGAGTTTGCGCAATGGGCCATTGCGCATCCCGGCTCCAAGGCCACGATCAGCGTCAATCTCTCGCGCGTCCAGCTCGGCCAGCCGGAGCACTTGCTCGCCTGCATCGAGCGAACGCTGGACGCGTGCGGTCTGGCGCCGGAGCGCCTGCAGCTGGAGGTCACCGAGCGCGATGTGATGCGCGATCCGACCGCGGTGCTGGTGCTGATGCGCCACCTGCGCGCTATCGGGGTGCGGCTGGCGATGGACGATTTCGGCACCGGCACTTCGTCGCTGGCCTGCCTGCGCGACTACCCCTTCGATGTGATCAAGATCGACCGCGCCTTTGTCGGCGACCTCGATTCGAATGCGCAGGTCATGGCGCTGGTGCACGCGACCATGATGCTGATCGAAAATCTCGGCATGACCAGCGTCGCGGAGGGCGTGGAGACCCGCGCACAGGCCGCGATCCTGCAGTCGGTCGGCTGCCGGCTGGGTCAGGGCTGGCTGTTCGGGATGCCGGCGGGCCTTTCTGCGCTGTAGAGCGCAACTCAGCGCGGGCCGCCGCCAGGCGTCCGTTGCCTGTTGCCGGGGTTACGGCTGCCGATCCTCGGCGTAACCGGTGGAACGGATCCTGCACCGTTCATTGGCTCGCGCGAGTGCTGGGTGGATTGCCGGGTTCGCGACACTTCCCATCGTCCACCGGAGCAAACCTCGATGCAGCATGATGGTGCGGCGATGCCAGGCGAGCGCGAGTTCGAGTTCTCGGGCAACGACTTTTCGCGAGTCTGCCGGCTGATTCACGCCCGCGCGGGCATCGCCTTGGCCGACAGCAAGCGGCAGATGGTGTACAGCCGTCTGGGTCGGCGCTTGCGCGCGCTGGGACTCGCTTCATTCAGCAGCTATCTGGATCGGCTGGAATCGGCGCCCGACGATGGCGAGGAGTGGCAGTCGTTCACCAATGCACTGACGACCAACCTGACCGCGTTCTTTCGCGAGCCGCACCACTTCGAGATTCTTGGCCGCTTTCTGGCCCAGCGCGCGGGTCGCGGTTCGCAGCGCATATGGTGCACGGCCGCGTCCACCGGCGAGGAGCCCTACACGCTGGCGCTCACTGCGTGCGAGGCACTGCACAGCGATGCGCCGGCCGTGGAAATCCTTTGCAGCGATGTCGATACGCAGGTACTGGCGACCGCCGAACGCGGCGTGTATCCGATGGAACGTGCGCAGCCGTTGAGCCCGGAACGGTTGCGTAGATTCTTCATGCGCGGCAGCGGTCCGCACGAGGGCCAGATGCGGGTCAAACCGCTGCTGCGTTCGCTGGTCGCATTCCGCCAGATCAACCTGCTCGAGGCCGACTACAGCCTGCGCGGTCCGTTCGACGCGATCTTCTGCCGCAATGTGATGATCTATTTCGACAAGCCGACCCAGCGGAAGATCCTGGCGCGGTTCCGGCCGCTGCTGGCGCCCGACGGGCTGCTGTTTGCCGGGCATTCGGAAAGCTTCTTCCACGCAGCGGATCTGTTCCGCTCCCGTGGGCGTACGGTGTACAGCCGCGCAGACGCACCAGCCGCAACACCGTGAGCGCGGTCGCGCGAACCGTGTACTCCGGTGAGGGCCAGCAGATGGTCCACTACATCGACGCGCAGCTGAACCGGCGCGCGGTGAAACTGCTGCCGTCCGACTACTACATCGGCGACGACGATGTCGCGATCGTCACCGTGCTGGGTTCTTGCGTTGCCGCGTGTATTCGGGACCCGACCATCGGTATTGGCGGCATGAACCACTTCATGCTGCCCGATGGGGATGCCGATGGTGGCAGCGGCGCGCGCTACGGCAGCTACGCGATGGAGTTGCTGATCAATGGATTGCTCAAGCGCGGTGCGCGTCGTGAACGACTGCAAGCCAAGGTGTTCGGCGGTGGCAACGTGCTGGCCAACTTTACCCACAACCTGGTGGGCACGCGCAACTCGGAGTTCGTGCTGCGCTATCTGACCGATGAACGCATCACGATTCTGGCCCAGGATTTGCTGGGTATCCATCCGCGCAAGGTGTGCTATTTCCCCGGCACCGGCAGCGCATTGGTCAAGCGCCTGCCGCACGCCCACGA
>JBBSDI010000168.1:0-7981 GCA_038249585.1 Lysobacterales bacterium
CGACGAAGCGCCGGAGCTGGTTTGGCTGCACGATCTGCTCGCCCGCGAAGAAATCGCTGCCGATGGGCGTCCGCAAGGAGCGGCCCTGCATCGCCTGCGGCTGGCGCGCGCGGAACTCGATCTCGCCCCGATCGGCACCATCCACAGCCTGTGCCGGCGCGTGCTGGCCGATCATCCCTTCGATGCCGGCGCGCCGGTGGCCACTCCCAGGTTGGTTGCCGAAGACAGCCTGCGCAGCGAGCTGGTCGACGACCTGTGGCGCAACTGGACCCAGAATGATGCGCCGCTGCAGCCGGGTCAGTCCGAGTGGATCGACAGCGGACGCGCAGCCCTTTCGCGCGCACTGCGCGCGCTGGAACTGCCGCAGCTGCAGCTTAGCGTGCCGGATCCGGCCAGCATCGACGGGGCGATGGATCCGGGACCGGTAAAGGCCATTCGCAAGCTGGCTGCCCGCAAGGATTTCTTCGGGCGCAGCAATGCCGCGCTGATCACCGAGCTTCTTGCCTTGGCGGATTTCCTCGAGCGTGGCGATCCGGCCGCTGTGCTGCGTGAGCTCAAGCATCTGGGTGGCGAGCCGACCGCCAATCAGTTCAAGGCCGGCCTGCACGCGGCGGCCTTGGCCGATCCGACACTGATCGACGCGATGCGGGTCGCGCAGGTGCTGCAGCACAAGGACCGGATCCGGCGCAACTTTGCACTCGCCCGCGCGCATGCGCAACTGTGCGAGCGCCGCGCGCAGCTGCTGGCACAGCGCGACCAGTTCACCTTCGACGATCTGATCGCCCACGTGTGTCGCGCAGTGTGCGCGCCGGATGCGACGCTCGCCGCGCGGTTGTCGACCGACTGGCAGGCCGCACTGATCGACGAGTGCCAGGACACCGATCCGCGCCAGTACGCGATCTTCGACACGCTGTTCAGCGCACCCTTCGCGATGGACACGCGCTGCCTGATCCTGATCGGCGATCCCAAGCAGGCCATCTACGCGTTTCGCGGTGGCGATATCCATACCTACCTGCGCGCAGCGCGCGACGCCGACCAGCATCTGACACTGGAGCATAACCAGCGTTCGTCGACGCGGTATATCGCAGCGCTCAACCAATTCTACGCCGCGGTCGTCGATGGACTGCTGGACCCGGACATCCGCTACATCCCCGTGCACGCCGCCGGCCGCGCCGACGCCACGCCGTACAGCATCGATCACCAGCGCTGCGAGCGCCCGTTGGTGATCCATGCGATCGACAGTCTTGCGCTCACGCCACCCAACGCGCCCGAGCGCGAGCGCTACGCGCTGGAAGCCTGCGCGGATGAGATCGTGCAGCTGCTCGCGCAAGGCAACCATCGCATCGGCGACAAGCCGATCGAGGCGGGTGACATCGCCGTGCTGCTGCCACAGAACCGCCAGATCGAAACCCTGCGCCGCCTGCTCGCGCGCCGTCGCGTGCCGTGCGTGGGCAGCGGCCGCAGCAGCGTGTGGGACAGCGAGTGGGCGTGGGCGCTGCAGGCGGTGCTGTTTGCGGTGGTGCATCCGCAGGACGATGGCGCGGTGCGCGCAGCACTGGCCACGCGGCTGTTCGGATTCGACCATGCAAAGCTGCGCGCGCTGGTGGCCGACGAGCCCGGATGGCGCGTACAGGTTGCACGTTTCCACCAGCTGCAAGTGCTGTGGCGCGACGCTGGCGTACTCGCCGTGGTGCGCCAGCTCGGCGTGGATGCCGCGCCGCAGCTGCTGGCGGCTGCCGACGGCGAACGCGCACTGACCGACCTGCGCCATCTCGGCGAGCTGCTCGCGGCCGAAGGCGAGCGCCTGCATGGCCCCGAACCGCTATGGGCGTGGCTGGTCGCACAGCGCACTGCCGAGGGCGCGGCTGATGAAGAGGCGCTGGATGCGCAGCGCCTGCGCATCGAATCGGACGCGCGCCGTGTGCAGCTGATGACCCTGCATGCCAGCAAGGGCCTGGAGTTCTCCATCGTGTTTCTGCCGCTGATGTGGGCCCACTGCGGACGCGATATCAAGATTCCGATCGTGCACGATGCTGCGATTGGCGCGATGGTGGCTGACCTCGGAACCCCCGCCCATGACGAGGCGGTCGCTCTGGCGGAAAGCGCGGATCAGCGCGAGCGTGCGCGGGTGCTGTATGTCGCGTTGACCCGCGCGAAGTACGCCTGCCATCTGTTCGCGCTGCCGGTGGAGCGCCCGCAGTCGGGCAACAAGGCGGCGCTGGCCGATCCGCAACGATCCGCGCTGGATGCGCTGCTCGAGCGCTGGCAGCAGCGCAAGCTGCCTGCCGCGAGTGTGTGTGCCATCGAGTGGCGCGGCGATTGGCCCGGCCCGCCCACGGTCGACATGCCCAGCGTGCCGAATGCGCCACTCGACTCGCTGCCGCTGCCGATGCCGGCGGAGCGTCCGTATCGCGGCCAATACAGCTTCACCCATCTGCTGCGCGCCGGTGCGCGGATCGCCGCGAGCGACGATGCGGCGGCCGACGAGACCGCAGCGACAGTGGTGAATGTGGCTGAAGACGAAAGCGTCGGCAGCGCGACCCCGCATTCCGTGCTGCTGGAACTCGATGCGATCGGCGGTGCCGATTTTGGCAACGCAGTCCATGCAGTGTTCGAGCGCCGTGCGCTGGGCCAGCCGGTCGCCGAGCAGCTGCCGCTGGTGCGGCGCTGCCTGCAAGAATACGGCGTGCGCAGCAGCAGCATGCCCTTCGAGCTTCTCGCAGCGCGGGTTGCAGCGCGCGTCGACGCCACGCTGGCTGCCGATCTGGGCGCTGGACTGCGGCTCGGAGCGCTCGGCCCGCAGCAGCAGCGCGCCGAGCTGGGTTTCGATTTCGTGCTGGAGGGCAGCTCGCTGGCGCGCCTGCGCGAGGCCTGCGCCGTGCACGGCGATCCCGGTCTGCTGCCGGCCGCGCTCGGCGGCCGCAGCCTGCGCGGCATGATGACCGGCAAGATCGATCTGGTGCTGCAATCCGGCGCCAGCTTCCACGTGCTCGACTACAAGACCAATCGCCTCGGTATGGGCTTGTCCGACTATGCCGGGCAGCATCTGGATGCCGCGATGGACGCGCACGCCTATCGCCTGCAGGCGCTGCTGTACAGCATCGCCCTGCATCGCCACCTGCGTCAGCAGTTGCGCGACTACGACCCGGCACGCCATCTCGGCGATGCCATCTACCTGTTCGTGCGTGCGGTCGGCCTCGCGCCCGGGCACGGCGTGTGGCGGCGGGCGTTCCCGCTGGCGCTGATCGATGCCGTAGATGGCGCACTCGCGCATATCGACACGACGCTGCGATGAGCGCCTTCGACTTCCGTCCGCTGCAGCTGCCGCCCTCGCTGGATGCGCTGCGGCCTCTCGATCGCGCATTGGCGCGCTGGGTCGTTTCGCAAGGCGGTTCGCTGCAGCTGGCAGAACTGGCCGCCCACGCCAGTTTCGCCGAGGCGCAGGGTGATACGTGCCTCGTGCTGTCCCAGCTGCCGCCGAGCGCGCTCGACGCTGTCGACCTCGCAGCGCTGCGCACCCAGGCACTCATCGGCGACGGATCGCAGCTGAGCGCCTTCGTGCTCGATGCCGATGCGCGCTTCTATCTGTGGCGCAACTATCGCCATGAACAGCAGACCGCCGCTGCGATCGCGCAGCGACGCGGATTTCCCTTGCCGCCGCCAGCCGCGAGCCTGGCGCACGATCTCGACCAGCTTTTCGCCGGCGCGGATCGCGCACTGACCGCGCGCCAGCGCGATGCGGTCGCAGCGGTGCTGGGTCGGCGCTGGTTCGTGCTCACCGGCGGGCCCGGCACCGGCAAGACCACCACCGTGCTGCGCATGCTCTTGATGCTGGCCCGACACGCAGGTGATTCGCTGCCGACCATCCAGGTCGCGGCACCGACCGGCAAGGCCGCACAGCGCCTGACCAGCAGTCTGCGCGAGGGCATCGCGCAACTCACAGCCACGCTCGGCGACGACTGGCAGGCGATGCTGGCCTGCATTCCGGAAGGCGACGCTCAGACCGTGCACCGCCTGCTCGGCTGGCAGCCGGCACAGGATCGCTACACCCGCGACCGCCGCAATCGGCTGGCGGGCGACATCGTGGTCGTCGACGAGGCCTCGATGCTGGACCTGGCCATGCTGCGCGCGCTGCTCGATGCCGTGCGCCCCGATGCCACCCTGATTCTGGTCGGCGATGCCGAGCAGCTGAGCTCGGTCGGTGCCGGGTCGGTGCTGATGGACGTGGTCGCCGCGATGGAGCGCGCAGCCGCTGCCGACCTGGTGCGCCTGCAGCATGTGTTTCGCGCCGACATCAGTCTGGTCGCCTTCAACGAGGCAGTTCGCAGCGGCGATCCGCATGCGCTGCTGGCCGCGGTCGAGGCTTCGCAAGGCCACGCCACGCTGCGCGCGATCGACACGCCCGCGGCGCTGCAGCGCGCGCTGCGCGACTGGGCCGATCGCATCGCGCACGAGCCGCCGCCGATAGCCAACAGCATCGGCTGCGCAGTCGCGGCACTGCAGCGACTGGCACAGCGCCAGCTGCTGTGCGCGCTGCGCGAGGGCCCGTTCGGCGCGATGCAGGCCAATCGCGCCATCGAACAGCGCCTGCGCGAGCGCTTCGGGATTGCGACCGATGCGGGACCTTACGCCGGCCGCGCGGTGCTGATCACGCGCAACGACTACGCGCGGCAACTATTCAATGGCGATGTAGGCGTGATATTGGCCGATGCCAGTGGCGAGCTGGGCGTGTGGTTCGCAGCGGCCGCAGCCGACGGCACGCTGTCCGCGCGCTGCTTTGCGCCGCAATCGCTGCCGCCGCACGAGCAGGCCTTCGCGCTGACCATCCACAAGAGCCAAGGCTCGGAGTATCCACAGGTGGCCGTGCTGCTGCCACCGGAGCGCGACAATCCGATCCTCTCCAGGCAGCTGCTGTACACCGGCGTGTCGCGCGCGCGGATGCATGTCGCGCTGTGGGCCTCGCCGGCAGCCATCGAAGCCTGCCTGCAGCGACCGCTGCAGCGCGTGGGTGGTCTGCGTGCGCGGCTTGCCGAGGTTTTCTAGTTTGCCCGCGCAGCTGCCGCGAGGATCCGACGCACCACGCCATGCCACACCAGCCACATGAAGCCCAGCGGCAACAGCACTGTCTGCACCACGAATACCGCAATCAGGGTGATGATCTGTCGGGTCGCCTCGGTGGCGGTGGCTTGCAGTTGCTCGAGCCGCGCGCCGAGGTCGAAGGTCTCGCGCGCATCATCGATCAGCGCGCGCGCGCGATCCAGCAGCGTGGCTTCCGGCGGCATGGGCGGGCGCAGGGCCTTGCTCTGTTCGGCCAGCAGCTGCGCGGTATCGGCCAGCGCCGCACTCGACTGCGCATAGTCGTCGGCCAGCAGCATGCGATAGGCCGCCTCGCTGGCGACCGCCGATACCGGCACGGCCAGACGCAGCACCAGCAGGCCGAGCGCTGCACTGCGCGCGATGCCGCGTGCGCGCGGGCTGCCGCGGATACCGACCAGAAACCACGCGATTACCGCCACCGTGAGCAGAATCTTCAGCGGCAACCACGCGCTGACGCCAATCAGCAGCTTTTGCAGTCCCAGCGATGCGGATGCGGCCAGCATCAGGCTCGAGAACTGCTCGACCAGATCGTTGACCGGGTCGAGGATCTCGCCGGGACTGAGGCTGACACCGATGCCCGCCGGCTGCACCGCGATCTCGGTGCTTTGCGCCACCGAGATCGCGCCGTTGATGCCGCGCGCGATGGCGAACGCGGCCAGTGCGCGTGTCAGCGCGGCGTCGACGGTGTTTTCGGCGAAGGTGTCGACCTGCGGCGCCCACGACAGTACGAGCAGCGCCAGCAGCGCCGCGCCGAATCCGAACTGCCGCAGCCGCGTGTTGGCCGTCGTTGTCTCCATCGCCACATTGTACGGCCGCAGCTGCAAGGTGCGCTGACGGTCGGGCAAACGCCGCGGTCCGCGTCGCGTCGCCTGCATGGCAGCGATCAGCGCCGCCGTGCACCGACCATGACCTCAGGCACCTTGCATCCACGCGCAGACATCCACATGCTGGCTGCATGCTGACCTTCTTGCTCTGGCTGCTCGTACTGGTGCTGTGCTGGCCGCTGGCACTGCTCGCGCTGGTGCTCTACCCGCTGCTATGGCTGCTGCTGCTGCCATTGCGCCTGCTCGGCGTGGTGGTCGAGGGCGTGTTCGAGTTCCTGCGCGGACTGATCGGGCTGCCAGCGCGCATCCTGCGCGGCCGTCCGCTAGCCTGAGCGCTGCGTGCTGCTCGGGTTGGCCGATCGACGCGTGATCCCATTGCCCAGGAGCGTTCCATGATCCAGCGATTCGACGTTGGCACCCGCTTGTCCGAAATGGCCATTCACAACGGCACGATCTATCTGGCCGGGCAGGTGCCGGACACCGTTGATCTGGATATCGGTGGGCAAACCGCCGAGGTGGTGGCCTCGATCGACGTACTGCTGGCGCGTGCCGGCAGCGACAAGTCGAAGATCCTGCACGCGCAGATCTTCCTCGCGGATCTGGCCGATTTCCCCGGCATGAATGCGGTCTGGGACGCGTGGGTATCACCCGGCAACGCGCCAACTCGCGCCACCGTGCAGGCGCAACTGGCGCGCCCGCAGTGGCGCATCGAGATCGTGGTAACTGCTGCGGTGTAGTGCCGGCAGGCAATCGCCTCAGTTCTTTCTGGTGGCCTGTTCGCTGGCCTTCGCCTGCAGCTCGCCGAGCATCCGCTCGACCGCCGCTGCACCCCAGCTATCAACTGCAGCGGCCTTCTGATCGGCGAGCAGTTCTTGTGCGCGGCGCGCGTGCACCAGGGCTTGCGCCGGATCGCCGCCCCACGCGGGCGGCGTGCGCGCCAGACGCATCGCGGCGAAGTAGTGCACCCGAGGACTGTTCGGCGTTGCCGCAAGCGCGGCATCAATCAGGCGCGCCGATTCGGGCCCGAGGCTCATGCCCTTGGCGGGATTGAGCGCGATCGACAGGCCATAGCAGCCGCTGAGCAGCGCCTTGGCTTCGCCCGCGAGCGCCGGGTCGGAACCCAGTGGCGCGAGCGTGGTTGCGCAGGCCACCAGTGCGTCTGTGGCCGCGTCCCGGTCGCCGCGCATCGCAAGCAGGGCGCGCACATAGTGCGCGTGGGCTGCGCGGTAGCAGATCGCTGCGATCCGCTGATCGCTGCACGCGGCCGACAGAGCCGTCGCCGCAGCGCCGAGCGCGGCCTCGTCGCGGCTGGCCTGCATCGCCGACACGGCAATGTCGCTCGGCTGTGATGGCGGCGACCGTGCGCTCGCACTGTCGACTGCAAACGTCAACAGCAGTGCAATCGAAACGCGGAAGCGGTACCTGAACATGGCGGCGGTCTCCTTGACTGCCGCCAGCTTGCTCGATCCCGCAGCACCGACCCAGTGGTCTTGGTCAGCGCCGCAGCCTGACAGTTGTCATCTGCCGGCTCAGTCGTTCTTCGCGACCGCAGGCAAGGCCTGCGTCGGCACCAGATGCTCGCGCACATACACGATCCGCTGCGTTCCGCCGTCGCAACTGCCAACGATGCGCGCAACGCCGGTGGCGGCAGGATCGACGATTTCGAGTGTGTAGTGCTTGACCCCGCGGGCATCGATCCTGGCGGCGATCTCCTGCTTGAGTTCCGTGCACGCCTTGCGGCCGGCAGCATCTGCGGTCGCTGCGGTGAGCATGGCGGTGGCGATTACGACGATGGCGATCATGCAACGGCGCATGGTGCTCTCCTGAAGGGGAGGAATTCCCCACGCAGTTGATACTCACCCGTCGCTGTGGCCGGCACGAGGCGGCGCGCGGGCGGTACGATGGCGGTTCGCGGGCACTGCGATGACAGGCGACGCGGGAATGCACGCTACGCGGACCTCGCGTGCTCTGGAAGCTGGCGCGGCGGCGAACGTAACCTCTTGTCCTGTCCACAATGCTCCGGTGCGCCGCGGTCGCGCGCGCGGCTCGCTCCTGCAACG
>JBBSDI010000169.1:0-7818 GCA_038249585.1 Lysobacterales bacterium
ATTGGAAAACGCCAGCGTCCCCCCGGAGGCCACGAACTGCACATTCCCGTTGGAGCTGGCAGTGATGTTCGAGCCGCCTGCGACGCTGTTGCCATAGATCGAGAATCCGAAGCCGGCCGGAACCGGAACCACAAACACCGCGTCATCCACGTTACTTGCCGCAACCAGCACGCCGCCCGCCGGGATGCTCGCCCCGGTTGCTGCCGATGCGAAGGTGTAGTTGGTGCCCAACTGACCGACCGGCAAGCTGAAGTTCAACGTGGTTGGCGAGACGCCACCGTTGAACGCCACCGTCTGGGTGAACTGGACATTCGACCCGCACGCCACGGTGCTGGCCGTGCTGAAGCGGAACGGTGTGGCGTTGGTGCCGCTGCCGCTGGCTTCGGGCAGGTTCGGATACACCGCCGTCGGCCGATCGATGATCACGCCAGGGGTGCTGCTCGACAGGGTGGTGCTGACGGCAGTCGCACCGTTGGTGCCGGTATTGTTGAGCACCACGTTCAGTTCATTGCACTCGTTGGGTTCGACGATGCCGTTGCCGGTCGCCACCGTGGTCGTACCGCGCAGGATGTTCGGTGCCAGCACGCTGATGCTGTAGGCCTGTCCGCTGACGCAGCCGCCTGACTGTCCGGCATTGACGCTGAAGTTGAACGTGCCACCGGTGGTGGGTATGCCGCTGAGCACGCCAGCCGGCGACAACGTGAGCCCCGGTGGCAGGCTGCCGCCTGCGGTGTAGGTGAATGGGCCGGCGCCCGCTGTACTGAAGGTGGTTGCGGGATACACGGTGCTGGCCACCACGCCGGTCGGTACGGTGCCGGGACTCAATGCCAGGTTCGGACAGGTCTCCAACGCCCCGGAGTTGTACACCACGAGCGCAAAGTCCTGGTTCGGCCCGGCGATCATGGTGTCTGCAGGTTGCGCCACGTTGGTGGCCCCGACCCGCACGCTGAAGTTGCCGCTGACACCGGCAGGCAGGAACACGCTCTCGACATTGTTGCGCACGTCAACCGTGCCACCGGTGGCCGAAAGCGCGCCGTTGAAGACATTGCCGGTGTAGGTCTGGCCACCGGCGGTGACGCTCAGGTCGAGATTATTGACGTAGGCATTGCCGGTGGTGCTGCCGGGTGCGTCGCTGTAGGCCAGGGTCACGCGGAACGGCCGCGTGTTGTCGGACACCGCGCCGCGAAATATGCGCACCTGACCGCTGCCGGAGAAGCGGTCACCAGCGACCTGATCGCGCAGCGCGCGCGATGTATTGTCGAATGCACGCTCAAGGTTGACCCGGCCCATGCCCTGGCTGTTCGATGGCAGGTTGTCGGTGAGGGTGGCCATGTAGCTGGCCGCATTCATCAGATACGCCTTGTTCATCGCCGGACTTGGCGGCGTGTTGGCGAACTGACCGGCGTTGTTGATGAACCACTGGCGTACCAGCGCCGAGGCGCCGGCGATGGCCGGACTGGAGAAGCTGGTGCCGTTGCCGGTGCGGTAAAAGCGCTGCTGCTCTGGCGTGGTCGTGAGGAACGAGCCGGTGTAGCAGGTATTCCAGTTGCCAGGGGCTGCGGTACCGCGATCGAGCATGGTCACGCCGCCGGCCACGTTGGTCGCCGGCGCGAGGATGTCCGGCTTGATGCGTCCATCCTGGGTCGGCCCGCGGCTCGACGCGTTGTACATGGCGTCGGCATTGGTCGCATCGCCGATACCGGGCCGGACGTTCTGCGAGCCACCGGCGGTGAACACATTCTTGGCCGTGCCGGGCGCGCCGGTGGTGGTCGCATTCGGCCCGCTGTTGCCGGCGGCTACCACCACCACCATCGGCTGGTTGCCAGTGGCGGGAAAGGTGGAACCGGCCGGCTGCGCGTCGCGCACCAGCGCGTCGAACACCTGCGACGCGGCGTTGTAGGGTCCGTTGCCCGGACTCGATCCCCAACTGTGGTTGCTCACCCGCGCACCACGCGCATTGGTGCCGATGTTGGAGTACGAACGCGAAAACGAGTCTGCGTGGTTGGGGCTGGTGAATCCGCCCGCCACGGCGCTGAAGTAGATCGACGAGCCCACCCGCGAAAACGGCGACACGCCGGTGCCGTAATGGAAGCTGCCGTCGCCGTGCGGATAGGCGCGCGTCTGGCTGCTGGTATTGCCGGCCGCGACATGCGACACCCACGTACCGTGCCCGACGCCACCGCAGCCGGTGAGGTCGGCAGCAGCCGCCAAGCCTTCGGGCTTGTTGTACACCACGCGACTGTTGGTGGGATTGGCTGGATCGGAAGGCGCACCGCCCACATACAGACCAAAATGCATCGGCAGCAGCGTGCCGTTGTCCAGACCCTGATCGGAGATGTCGATCGTGAACGCCGAGGCGTCGAATTGCGCCTGGGTGAATCCGCGCGCGGTCAGCCACGCCAGATAGTCGCCCGGCGTCGGCAGGTTCGGGCTGCCACCACTGAGCTGGTTGGCCATGATCTGGGTCTGCCGCTCGTCGAACACACTGGGCGCGAACTCCGGCTGGATCGAGATCACATCCGGGCGTTCGGCGATCTGCGACAGGGTCAGGAACTCCGCATTGGCGGTGACGTTGACGTAGTGGCGAAAGCTGTAGTGCGAGACCTCGCCATCCGGCGTACGTGCGCCGATCATCGCCAGCGTATCGGGATTGGACTGCGGATCGACTACCAGCTGGATGCTGTAGTAGTCCGGCCGCACGCCCTTGGATTCCAGCTCGTAGGCGCTGCGATCGATCTTCAGGTGCGCGGGATAGGCGCCGTCCCACGCGATCGCGTCGCTACTGGCCAGCGCCTGGATGCCGGCGATCGCCGCCGCATCGGCATGGACCAGATAGGCGTAGTTGGGGATGTAGTCGACGATGAACGCACCGGTCGCCTGCAGCGCACCGAAGCGCTCGGCCGAGATCGCGGCGTTGAACTTGACCAGATGCAGCTGTTTGCCAGTGGCCGCGGCAGCCTGCCCACGCAGCGCCTGCGCCGCAGCGGATCGGGTGTCGAGGGCCCCGGCATTGAACAGGATGTCATCGTCGCTGGAAGCACCGGCGGCGCCGGCAATCAGCAGTCCGATCAGCGCCGGAAGCGCGCGGCGGGTGGGCATCGCGACGCTTGCACGGCGCAAATCGAAAGCAACACGATGTATCGCAGGCATCAGGAGTTCCCCGGTTGGGTCAGAAGGTGTGCCGGCCCCGCCAGCGAGCCGCGATCCTAACCCGACGGCTACTGCCGTTGCCAATCCGGAGATTGCGAGGCCGCGGGGCGTGTCGACCCGAGAATGCACGCTACCCGAGCCAAGGCTACGGATCGATCCGGCAGCTCGTATCGTCGCAACGGCGTTTGGCTGCGCGAAAAGCTTCACGGCGGATCATCACTTCGAACAGCTTGGTGATTCCCAGGCGCGAGAGCAGCTGACGGTTACGCGCGATCCACGGATACATGCGCACCAGCGTGGGCTTGAGCCACGGGTGACTCCAGAAGCGCGCCATGCTCTCGATGCCGACCGCGCGATACATCACCTCGAAAGCCTCCACACCGGTATACCAGCGACCGTCGGCGGCGCGGATGTGCATGGCGCTCATCATCGCCGCGCGATCGATGCCGGCCAGCTTCGCGTCGGGGTCGACGAAACCGGTCGGCGAGCAGTCGTGCAGGCGCAAACAGTCCATCGGATCGGCGGCTTTCAGCGCACCGATCTCGGCCCGGCACAGCGGGCAACTGCCATCGAAATACACCTGTACCTGCGCATTCATGCGGCTCTGCCCTTGTCCTTGCCGGTGACCAGCAACTTGGCGATCTTGCCGCCCAGTTTCATCAATTTGCCCAGCGTCGATGGCTCCAGTCGCAGCAGCTCGTCGACCCAGCTCGACAGCTGGCTCATCAGCGCCAGCGTGTCGCGGATGCGCTTCTGCCGGACCGGGTCTTCGCGCGCGAACTGGGGGTCGGCGATGCAGGCCTCGAGCACACCCACGGTCGGGTCGAACTCACGCAGTTTCCGCTCGCGCACAATCGTCCGGCACAGTACCCAAGGGTCGGTGAAGGTCTCGAAATGCTCGCGCCGCTCGCCCATCCGGTGCACCAGAATCACCAGCTTGAGGTTGATCAGCTCGCGCAGGCTGTTGCTGACATTGGAGCGCGCGATCACCAGCGTGTCGGCGATCTCCTCGGCATGCATCGGCCGACCGCTGAGGTAGAGCAGGGCGTGGATCTGGGCCACGGTGCGGTTCACCCCCCAGCGCGAGCCCATCTCGCCCCAATGCAGCACAAAGCGCTGGCTGATCGGCGATAGCGGTTCGGTGGCGCGCAGCGCGCCCGGCGATGTGTCGGATGGTGTCATCGGATCGACCTTACTTGCACTCAGGCTAGTTTCTTCATATATTTCTGTCAAGACAGAAATGCCTGTCAGGAGTACAGCATGCGACGCTTCCCCGGCGGTAGTCGTGCCCGCGGTCCAGGCGGCCTGCGGGTCCTGGTCCTGGGTGGTGCTGGATTCATCGGCCGGCAGGCGGTTCGCGCACTGCGCGAGGCAGGCGCCGCGCCGATCATCGGCACCCGCCGCGCGTCGCGTGAGCGCACCCAGCTGGGCGCGCTGGTCGACGACTGTGCGCAGCGCACGCTGCGCCTGGAAGACCTCAACACACCCGTGCGCTGGGCGCCGCACCTCGAAGGCGTCGATGCAGTACTCAACTGCGTCGGCATCCTGCGTCAGGTCGGCCGCGCGAGCTACGAGCGCGTCCACCACACCGCACCGGCGGCACTGGCCCAGGCCTGCGCCGATCGAGGACTGCGCCTCGTGCAGGTATCGGCACTCGGGCTCGACGCCCCGGTTCGCAGCCGCTTCCTGCGCTCCAAGCGTGCTGGCGAACTGGCACTGATGGCCAGCGCTGCCGACTGGTATCTCGTGCGGCCAGCGCTGCTTGATGGGGTCGCCGGGTTCGGCGCTGATTGGATCCGTCGCGTCGCCCAATGGCCGCTGCATCTGGTGCCGGCGAATGCAGCAGGGTTGCTCGCGCCGTTGGACGCACGCGACCTCGGCGACGCACTGGCCCGTCTGTGTCTCGCACCACCGGCGGTCAGCGACGACCCACGTTCGCGCATCTACGAGCTGGGCGGATCGCAGCTGCGCACGATCTCCGAGCATCTGGCGACGATGCGAAACCCTGATGCGGTAGCACCGGCGCGCGTCTGGCGCATCCCGGTGCTGCTGGCGCGCATGGCCAGCCACGTGTGCGATCTGCTGCACGCCACGCCGTTTTCGTTCGGCCACCTGGAGCTGCTGCAGCGGGACAATCTGCCGGCGCCGAACCGCATCATCGAATTGCTGGGGCGTGCACCGCGCGTCGTTGGGCCCGCGCTGGAGGTGACCACTTCAGCTGCCGTCCTCGGCCCGCATTCCTCGCGCCGCGCCGAGCTGAATCGACCGGCCTGGTCGAAGCAATCGCACCCGTAGCGCAGATCGTGTCCGATCTGCGTTCGGCGCCGCCGAGGCACTACATCGGCAGGTGCAGGCCCTGCTCACTGGCGCACTTGCGCGCAGCGGCATAGCCGGCATCCGCGTGCCGCATCACGCCGGTTGCCGGATCGTTCCACAGCACCCGTGCGAGCCGGCGGTCGGCCGCTTCCGACCCATCGGCCACGATCACCACCCCGCTGTGCTGCGAATAGCCCATGCCGACGCCGCCGCCGTGGTGCAGGCTGACCCAGGTCGCGCCGCTGGCGACATTGAGCATCGCATTGAGCAGCGGCCAGTCGGACACCGCATCGGAGCCATCCAGCATCGCTTCGGTCTCGCGATTGGGCGAGGCGACCGAGCCGGAATCCAGATGGTCGCGACCGATCACGATCGGCGCTTTCAACTCGCCACTGCGCACCATCGCATTGAATGCCAGTCCGAGCCGGTGACGCTGGCCGAGCCCGACCCAGCAGATGCGCGCCGGCAGGCCCTGGAAACTGATCCGCTGTGCGGCCATGTCGAGCCAGCGGTGCAGGTGCGAATCGTCCGGGATGAGCTGCTTGACCTTGGCATCGGTGCGCGCGATGTCCTCTGGATCGCCGCTCAAGGCCACCCAGCGGAACGGCCCGATCCCGCGACAGAACAACGGCCGCACGTAGGCCGGAACGAAACCGGGGATATCGAAGGCATTTTCGCAGCCGGCATCCTGCGCCATCTGGCGGATGTTGTTGCCGTAGTCGAAGGTCGGCACGCCCATGCGCTGGAATGCGAGCATCGCTTCGACATGGATGCGCATCGATTGTTTGGCGGCATCCGACGTGCCATTCGGATCGGACTGGCGGCGCTCGAACCAGTCATCAAGCGACCAACCCAGCGGCAGATAGCCGTTGACCGGATCGTGCGCACTGGTCTGGTCGGTCACTGCATCCGGCCGCACGCCGCGGCGTACCAGCTCTTGCAGCAGTTCCGCGGCGTTGCCCAGCAGCGCGATGCTGACCGCCCTGCCCTGCCCGGTGTGCTGTGCAATACGCGCAAGCGCGTCGTCGAGATCGACTGCCTGGACGTCGACGTAGCGCGTGCGCAGGCGCATGTCGATGCGGCTCTGCTGGCACTCGATGTTCAGCGAGCTCGCACCGGCCAGACTCGCGGCCAGCGGCTGCGCGCCGCCCATGCCGCCAAGACCAGCGGTCAGGATCCACTTGCCCGCCAGACTGCCGCCGTAGTGCTGACGACCCATCTCGACGAAGGTTTCGTAGGTGCCCTGCACGATGCCCTGCGATCCGATGTAGATCCACGAGCCTGCCGTCATCTGGCCGTACATCATCAGGCCCTTGCGATCGAGCGCGTTGAAGTGCTCCCACGTCGCCCAGTGCGGCACCAGGTTGGAATTTGCCAGCAATACGCGTGGCGCATCCGGATGGCTGGGAAACACGCCGACCGGCTTGCCGGACTGGATCAGCAGGGTCTGGTCGTCGCGCAACTCGCGCAGTTCGCGGACGATCGCATCGAAACACGCCCAGTCGCGTGCGGCGCGGCCGATGCCGCCATAGACGACCAGTTCGGCCGGATTCTCGGCCACTTCCGGATCGAGATTATTGTGCAGCATCCGATACGCCGCTTCGGTCAACCAGCTGCGGCAGTTCAGCTGTGGCCCGCGTGGTGCGCGGATGATCCGCGAGGCGTCGCGGTGCAGGGCTGCGGTCATTGGATGGTGGTTCGTGGCTGGGGTTACCCCGGGGTCGGGCCAGTATATGCGGCGGCCGCGAAGCAAGGCGCCGCGATGTTCGCGCAGCCGTCACCCCGCGGCGCTAACCTCGCATCGTTTCCGCCCAACGACGCAACATGCCTGCACTGAACATGCTCCGGTCCATCATTCTCACTGCTGCGGCCGGCGTCGCGGCGTGCAGTGCGACAGCCAGCGATTCCACGCCCGCAGCACCCGCGCCGTTGATCCTGATCTCGATCGACGGTTTCCATCCCGACTATCTCGCCCGCCGGCACACGCCGACCCTGCAGCGCCTGGCAGACGAGGGCACCCGTGCGCGCTGGCTGACACCCGCATTTCCGAGCCTGACCTTTCCGAATCACTACACGATGGTGACCGGGCTCGATCCGGACCAGCACGGCATCGTCGACAACACCATTTACGACGCCGGCTTCGATGCCGAGTTCAAGCTATCCGATCGCGCCGCTGTGGGCGATGGTCGTTGGTGGGGCGGCGTGCCGGTGTGGGTATCGCTCTCGCGCGCAGGCGGCCGCTCGGCGCCGCTGTTCTGGCCAGGCTCTGAAGCGCAGATCGCTGGCAGCCGGCCGGACGTCTGGCAGCCGTACGATGAGCGCATGCTGCCCGGTGAGCGGGTTGATCGCATA
>JBBSDI010000170.1:0-7755 GCA_038249585.1 Lysobacterales bacterium
ATGGCAGCTCCCACAGCGGCGCTGCCATGGCAGCTGCCACAGTGAGGGAGTGCTGTTGGTGGGGACTGGGTGATGCTGCGCTCTGGCCGGCATTGAAGCCGGGGCTTGTCCGGTTGGCGCGGCGATCCTTCCGCGCTGTGGGAGCCGGCATGACGGCGACTGGGGCATCGGAGGGTGCGGCGACTCCTGTCGCTGCCATGGCAGCTCCCACATCGTCGCTGCCATGGCAGCTCCCACAGCGTCGCTGCCATGGCAGCTCCCACAGCGAGAAAGTGTCGTTGCCGTGACCTGAGTGATGCTGCGAAATGACAGCTGCGACAAAGCCCCGTGCAATCGTATGCAGGTACGCGCTCGCGTCCGTGGGACACTAGGCTAGGGGGCTGGGGAATCGACGGACCCACGATGGAAGCGAAGATTGCGGATCTGCTGGTGATGTTCGGCGCTACGGGAGATCTTGCGCAGCGCATGCTGCTGCCGTCGCTGTATGGGCTGCATCGTGAAGGTTTGTTGCCCGGCGGGCTGCGCATCCTGGCGACCGCGCGCAGTGGGCTCGACGACGAGGCTTTCCGCAACAGCGTGGCCGCAGCGGTCGCGGCACGGGTACCGGCGTCCGAGGTCACCGATGCGCATCTGCGCGGCCTGCTTGAGCGCGTGCACTACCAGCCTGCATCACTGGATGATCCGGCGGCGATGGGCGTGCTCGCCGAGCGCATCTGCAACCTGCGCGCTGGCGACATCGTTTATCACTTGTCGACCGCGCCGCGCTGGTATGCGGCCGTTTGCCACGCACTGGGTGCAGCCGAGCTTGGTGGACGCGGCACGCGCGTGATGATGGAAAAACCGATCGGCCACGATCTGGCCAGCGCGATCGCGATCAACGACGGCGTGGCCGAGGTGTTCGACGAAGACCGCGTATTCCGCGTCGATCACTATCTGGGCAAGGAGGGCGTGCAGAACCTGCTTGCGCTGCGTTTCGGCAATGCGTTGTTCGAGCCGCTGTGGAACGCCCGCCATATCGAACAGGTGCAGATCACGGTGGCAGAGACCGTAGGCGTGGAGGGCCGCGGCGAGTACTACGACGAATCCGGCGCGATGCGCGACATGTTGCAGAATCACCTGCTGCAGCTGCTGTGCCTGACCGCGATGGAGCCGCCCTCGCAGTTCGACCCCAGCGCGGTGCGCAACGAAAAGCTCAAGGTGCTGCGCTCGCTGCGCGCGATCGGAGCGGCGGAAGTTGCGGCCCACAGCGTGGCCGGTCAATACACCAGCGGGGCGATCGAGCGCGAGGCGGTGCCCGGCTACCGCGAAGAGATCGGCTGCAGCAGCAATACCGAAACCTTTGTCGCCATGCGCGCGCACATCGACAACTGGCGCTGGTCGGGAGTGCCGTTCTACCTGCGCACCGGCAAGCGCATGCCGCGCCGCTGCACCGAGATCTACCTGCAGTTCCGCGCCGTGCCGCATTCGATCTTCGCCCGTGGCGGCGCTACCGTGCAGCCCAATGCGCTGGTCATCCGCTTGCAACCGGAAGAACGCATCTCGCTGATACTGATGAGCAAGACGCCGGGCCTGGATCGCGAGGGACTGAAGCTGTCGCAGGTGGCCCTCGACCTGGACCTGCACGAGACTTTCGACTCGGTACGTCCGCGCACCGCCTACGAGCGGCTGTACCTCGATGCGCTGGAGGGCAACAGCACGCTGTTCGTGCGGCGCGATGAAACCGAGGCGGCGTGGATGTGGGTGGACGCCATCTTTGCCGGCTGGCGCACCAACGGCCAGCTGCCGAAGAACTATCCTGCGGGCACGTGGGGCCCGAGCAGCGCGGTCGCGCTGACCGAACGCCACGGCCACAGCTGGCGCGAGTAGCGCGCGCCGGCGCATTGTCGACAACCCGAGCGGACGATCCATCGATGGCCTGGAACGAGATCGAGCATAGCGACGCGGACAGTCTGGCCACGGCGTGTGCCGCGCACATCGACTCCGCGCTCGACCAGGCGCTGGCGGTGCGCAAGCGCGCGCTGCTGGCGCTGGCCGGTGGGCGCACCTCGCCACCGGTGTTCCGGCGCATGGCGCAGACGCCGCGCGACTGGTCGCAGGTGACCATCCTGCCTACCGATGAGCGTTGGGTAACTCTCGAGCATGCCGACTGCAACCTGCGCCAGATGCGCGCGGCTTTTGATCGCGCCGACGGCATCGACTGGCGATCGCTGACGCCGCCAGCACCGCTCGGCGCGCCGGATGCAGCGTTTGCCAATGCGCAACTCGCAGCGCTCGATGAGCCCTTCGATGCGATCCTGCTCGGCATGGGTCTTGATGGACATTTCGGTTCGCTGTTTCCCGGCTCGCCGAACCTCGCGCAGGCGCTGGATCCCGCAGGTGTTGCAGCAGCGGCAGCGATCCTGCCCGACCCGATGCCCAGCGCCGGTCCGCATCCACGGATCAGCCTGACACTTTCGCGCATGCTGCGCAGTCGGCTGGTGCTGCTGGCGATCACCGGTCTCGACAAGCGCGCCGTGCTGGGTCGCGCGCAGCTCGATGCCGATGCGACGCGACTGCCGGTCGCGGCCCTGCTGCACGCACCCGGCGCGCAGGTCGAAATCCACTGGAGCCCCTGATGAGTCTGCACCCTGTCGTCGAACGGGTCACCACGCGCATTCGCGAGCGCAGTAGCGCGCTGCGTGCGAGTTATCTGGCACGGATCGACGCGGCGCGCGAGCACAGCACCGCACGCGCACGGTTAAGCTGCGGCAACCTCGCGCACGGCTTCGCGGCATCCGGCGACGACAAGGCACCTTTGCGCGCGCAGCACGCAGCCAACCTCGGCATCGTGACCGCTTACAACGACATGCTCTCGGCGCACCAGCCGATGCAGCACTATCCCGAGCTGATCAAGATGGCCGCGCGCAACCGCGGCTGCACCGCGCAGGTCGCAGGCGGCGTGCCGGCGATGTGCGATGGCGTGACCCAGGGCCGCACTGGCATGGAGCTGTCGCTGTTCTCGCGCGACACCATCGCACTGGCCACCGCGGTTTCGCTCTCGCACGAGATGTTCGATGCGGCCGTGCTGCTGGGCGTGTGCGACAAGATCGTGCCGGGACTTTTGATCGGCGCGCTGAGCTTCGGCCACTTGCCGGTGATCCTGGTGCCGGCCGGACCGATGACGCCGGGACTGCCGAACGCGGAGAAAGCGCGCGTGCGGCAGGCTTTCGCCGAAGGCAAGGCAACTCGCGATGAGTTGTTGGCGGTGGAATCGGCGTCGTACCACGGGCCGGGCACCTGCACCTTCTACGGCACCGCCAACTCCAACCAGATGCTGCTGGAGGTGATGGGCCTGCACATGCCGGGCACCGCTTTCGTCAATCCGGGCACGCCGCTGCGCGATGCGCTGACGGTGGCTGCGGCCGAGCGCGCCTGCGCGATCACCAGCCAGGGCGACGCGTACACGCCGATCGGATACACCATCGACGAGAAGGCGATCGTCAACGCGATGGTGGGGCTGGCAGCGACCGGTGGCTCGACCAATCACGCGATCCATCTGGTGGCGATCGCGCGCGCGGCGGGTTTGCTGATCGACTGGAACGATCTGGACGAGCTGTCGCGCGCCACCCCGCTGCTTGCGCGCATCTACCCCAACGGCAACGCCGACGTGAACCAGTTCCACGCCGCCGGCGGGCTCGGCTTCGTGATCCGAGAGCTGCTCGCTGCCGGCTTGATGCATCGCGATATCCGCTGTGTGCACGGCGGCGATCTGGCCGCACAGGCGCAGGAACCGTGGCTCGACGACCTGCATCTGCGCTGGCGCGAACCGGTGGCCGTCTCGGGCGATGCCACCGTGCTGCGCGGTACGCACGAACCCTTCGACCGCGAAGGTGGACTGCGCTGCCTGCATGGCAACCTCGGTCGTGCGGTGGTGAAGGTCTCGGCGGTCAAGCCCGAACATCGCCGCATCGAAGCGCCAGCGCGGATCTTCGAGTCGCAGGACGCACTGCTCGCTGCATTCAAGGCCGGCTTGCTCACCGACGACTTCGTGGCGGTGATTCGCGGCCAGGGCCCACGCGCCAACGGCATGCCCGAACTGCACAAGCTCACGCCGACGCTGGCCGTGATGCAGGACCGCGGACAGCGCGTGGCGCTGCTCACCGACGGCCGCATGTCGGGCGCCTCGGGCAAGGTGCTTGCAGCGATTCATCTGGTCCCGGAGTCGGTGTGCGGCGGCGGCATCGGGCGCCTGCACGAAGGCGATCGGGTGGCGATCGATGCCGATGCGGGCACCCTCGATGTGCTGGTGGATGCGGCTGAATGGGAGCAGCGTGCGCCCTACGTGGTAGACCTCGCGCCCAATCGCCACGGCGTCGGACGCGAGCTGTTCGGTCTGATGCGCGCCAATGTCAGCTCGGCGGAGGAAGGTGCATGCACGCTGTTCGTCGAGGGCTGAGTGCGCACGGCGCGACGATCGGGATTGCACGATCCGATCGTCGGCGCGTGGTTCGCTGAGCGATGTCGATGAGCTCCCGCACGCTCGATCTGATCGGCGACATCGGCGGCACCAACGCGCGCTTCGCCCTGACCGATCCAATGCTGCCGCAGGTGCTGCTGCACGCGGAGCACGCACTGCCGAATGCGCAGTTCGCCAGCCTGCAGCATGCCGCCGAACACTATCTGGCGCTGGTCGGCGCCAAACCGCGGCGCGCGGCGATTGCGGTGGCAAGCCCGGTCGGGCACGACGAGATCCGCCTGACCAATCGTGCATGGTCGTTCAGCGTCAGCGAGTTGCAGCGCACGCTGGGCCTGCAGCGACTGCAGATGATCAACGACTTCGGCGCAGTCGCCCACGCGATTCCGGAACTGACCGCGCACGATCGCGAAACCCTGCATGGAGACCCGCACGCACCGCTGATCGGGCCGGTCAGCGTGCTCGGCCCGGGAACCGGCCTCGGTGTAGGACTGCTGGTGGGCGACCGCGAACGCGGCTGGCAGGCGGTGGAAACCGAGGGTGGGCATGTGAGCTTCGCGCCGATTGGCGAGGAGGAGCGGCTGATCTCGCGCTGGCTGGATGCGCGCTTTGGACGCACGTCGACCGAGCGGGTTCTGTGCGGTGCGGGCCTGGCGTACGTCGATGCCGTGCTCGCCGCCGGTGATGCCTCGCCATCGCTCGACGCGTTGCAGGCGAACCTGCGCGATCCGGCGCACATCGTGGCCGCAGCGCTCGACGGTCACGATGTGATGGCGCGCCGCACGCTCGCGCGGTTCTGTGCGGTGCTGGGCAGCGTTGCCGGCGACACCGCGTTGATCCACGGTGCCCGCACGGTGGTGATCGCCGGCGGCATCGTGCCGCGCTTCATTGCGTTCCTGCGCGCCAGCGCGTTCCGCGAACGCTTCCTGGCCAAGGGGCGTTTTGCGGCGCATCTGGAAAAGGTAACGATCCACGTAATCACGCACCCGATGCCCGGACTGCTCGGCGCGGCCGTCGCGCTGCGCCAACACGCATACGAGGAGCTCCAACCATGAGCCGCTGGACCATCGCCAGCCGCAGCGCCGCGGTGGATGCGATCCTGTCGCGTGCGCGGGTGCTGCCGGTGCTGGCCATCGAGCGCATCGACGATGCCCTGCCGCTGGCGCGGGCACTCATCGACAACGGGCTGCCGGTGCTGGAGATCACGCTGCGCAGTGCGATCGCGGTGCAGGCGATCGCCCTGCTGGTGCGCGAACTGCCCGAGGCGGTCATCGGAGCGGGTACCGTTCTCGACGCCCACCAACTCGGTCAGGTGGTGGCGGCCGGTGCCGCGTTCGCGATTGCGCCGGGCTGCACGCCGCGCCTGTATGCCGCGTCGAACGACGCGACGGTTCCGTTCATTCCGGCAGTCGCCACCGCCAGCGAGCTGATGCTGGGCCTTGAGCATGGCCATCGCCGCTTCAAGTTTTTTCCGGCGGCGTACGCGGGCGGTATCGGCGCATTGAAATCCTTTGCCGGGCCGTTCGCCGATGTGCGCTTCTGCCCCACCGGCGGCATCGACGCCGCATCGGCCGCGCAATATCTGGCGCTGCCGAACGTGGTCACGGTGGGTGGTTCGTGGATGGCGCCGGCGGGATTGGTCGACAGTGGCGACTGGGACGCGATCGGTGCGCTGGCCGCCGCTTGCAGCAAGTTGCGCGGCGGCTGAGCTGTGCGGCAACGCAGCATAGGCTGGCGTAGAAGTAGACTTTCTTTCGCCGATCACCCGTAGTTGCTGCGGAATGGTTCCATTCGCCTTCGTGTTGCTCCGCAGCATTCGTGGTGTTGCGCAATAGCAAGCATTCCGCGCCGCTACCGTTCGATGCGCAAACAGGGCCAGAATACATCGCCTCCCGACGGCTCGCGCATGAAAGGCAAAGCCACCTCCTTTGATATCGCATATCGCGCCGGCGTGTCGCAGGCAACGGTGTCGCGGGCGCTGCGCGCCAGTCCGCTGGTCAGCGCCGAGACGCGCCGCCGGGTGCAGGCGATCGCCAAGGAGCTCAACTACAAGGTCGACAAGAACGCCTCCAATCTGCGCCGCCAGCATTCGGTCACCCTGGCGCTGCTGCTGTTCGAGGACCCGACCTCGGACGACTCGCTGATCAATCCGTTTTTCCTGTCCATGCTCGGCTCGATCACGCGCGCCTGCGCACGCCAGGGCTACGATCTGCTGGTGTCGTTCCAGCAACTGTCCGACGACTGGCACGCCGACTATCAGGACAGCCACAAGGCCGATGGCTTGATCCTGCTCGGCTACGGCGACTACCTCGCGACACGGCACAGCTTCGAGCGCCTGGTCGAACAAGGCACGCACTTCGTGCGCTGGGGCGCGATGGTCGAGGGCCAGCCCGGCATCTCGATCGGCTGCGACAACGTGCAAGGCGGTGAAGCGATGACCACCCATCTCATTGCGCAGGGTCGTCGGCGTATCGCGTTCGTCGGCGATATCTCGCCGCACTGTCCCGAGTTTTGCGACCGCTATCGCGGCTATCTGCGCGCGCACGCAGTGGCAGACCTTGCGGTCGATGCGCGTCTGCAGGTCGACGCCACCGACTCGACCGAGATCGTTGGCCATCGCGCGGTGTGCGAACTGCTCGACCGTGGGATCCGTTTCGACGCGGTGTTCGCGGTGACCGATCTGATGGCGATCGGCGCGCTGCGCGCCTTGGCCGAGCGCGGACTCGAGGTGCCCGGCAGGATCGCTGTCGCCGGCTTCGACGATATCCCGATGGCGAGTTTCAGCAGTCCGCCGCTGAGCACGGTGATGCAGGACACCAAGCGCGCCGGCGAACTATTGGTCGAGAACCTGCTCAAGCAGATCCGCGGCGAGCCGGTGACCAGCATCATGCTGCCGACCCGGATCGCGGTGCGTCGTTCGTGTGGTGCTGAACCGCGGGTTGCCATCGCCGCAGTGCGCGGCAGCAAGCGTGCAGCTGCCTTGCGTTGCAAACCGGTGGTGATGCGCTAGCGCTTCGCGTTTATTGTTGCGCGGAAACCGGACCCGCTGCCCTGAGTAGCGGCGACCTGCGATGTTGCAGTCGCCGGCATGCCGGCTCCCACAGATTGCATGGCTGGCGATGGCAGCACTTGTGGGAGCTGCCATGGCAGCACTTGTGGGAGCTGCCATGGCAGCACTTGTGGGAGCTGCCATGGAAGCACTTGTGGGAGCTGCCATGGCAGCGACAGGAGTAGCGGCGACCTGCGATGTTGCAGTCGCCGGCATGCCGGCTCCCACAGATTGCATGGCTGGCGATGGCAGC
>JBBSDI010000171.1:0-7748 GCA_038249585.1 Lysobacterales bacterium
CGATCCGGTCCGTCTGCGCCAGGTGTTGACCAATCTGGTCAGCAATGCCATCAAGTTCACCGAGCGCGGCACGGTCACGATCGAGCTGAAGAAGCGCGGCGATTCGCGCACCCACAGCGAGCTGCTGTTCAGCGTGCGCGACAGCGGCGTCGGCATCGCGCCGGAAGTGCAGGCCAAGCTGTTCAAGCCGTTCACCCAGGCCGATGCGTCGACCACGCGCATGCACGGTGGTACCGGGCTGGGTCTGGTGATCTGCCGACGCATCGTCGAGCTGATGGGCGGCCAGATCGGGCTGAAGAGCGAACCGGGTCGCGGCTCGACGTTCTGGTTCAGCGTGCCCCTGCTCAAGGCGGTCGGCGACATGATGCCGGCGCGCACCGACCTGCACGGCGCGCGCGCGATGATCGTGACCACCGACCAGATCATGCTGCGCAAGCTCAGCGCGCAGTTCTCGACCTGGGGGGTGAACTACGTGCAGACCAGCGTGTCCGCCGATGCGCTGGCCAAGCTGCGCGCGGCCAGCGCGATGGGCGAATCGTGGGCCTACGATTTCCTGGTCCTCGACTGGGGCGCGATGAAGAACACCGCGCTGTCGCTGGCGCGCAACGTGATGCGCGATCAGCCGTTGGCGCGGGTGCGGGTCGTGGCGATCAGCGGCGACGAGGACGTCCCGCAGGAGATGCGCGGCACCAGCCGCTTTGCCGTGTTCGGACGTCAGTTCGGCGACGTCGAACTGCGCGCGGGCATGCAGCGCCTGCTCGAAGCCGATGCGGGCCAGGACGTGCAGTCGGTCGATAAACTGCTGCCGGCGGGTGGCGATGCTGCACCCGCGCTCCCAGCCAACCCTGCACTGCTGCCGACCAGCCCGGTTGCCTATGCCAGCGTCGGTGGTCACGTGCTGTTGGTCGAGGACAATGCAGTCAACCGCCAGGTGGCGCAGCGACTGCTGGCGCTGGTCGGGGTCGGATTCGATATCGCCGAGAACGGCCGCCAGGCGGTCGAGAAGCTCGCCACCGAGCGCTACGACGCGGTGCTGATGGATTGCCAGATGCCGATCATGGATGGCTACACCGCGACGCGCACCATCCGCAAGCTCGAAGTCGATGGCGTGCGCAGCGGCCGCATCCCGGTGATTGCGATGACCGCCAACGCGATGGCCGGCGATCGCGAGAAATGCCTCTCTGCAGGCATGGACGACTACATGTCCAAGCCTCTGAATCGAGCGCTGCTCGAACAGACGCTGCGCAAGTGGATAGCTCAGGGTCGGCCGGTTCCCGCTGCTGCGGCGCGTATGCCGGCGATCGCAGCGCGTGCGGTCGCGGGTGCCGGCGCGCCCGCCGCGCCCGCGCGCGCGCCGATTGTCGCCCCGTTGCCCCGGCCGACCTTGGCCGCAGCCGCTCCAGCCGCCGCGGCCGCGGCGCTCGCGCGGCGCGCGCCGTTGGTGCAAGGCACGCCACAGCGCGATATTGCGGCCATCAATCAGGAGGTCATCCAGGACCTGCTGGATATGATGGGTTCGGAATTCACCGATCTGGTCAAGGTGTATCTGGAAGACACGCCGAAGAGCCTGTCGATGCTGGAGCGCGCCGCCGGCGAGTCCAGCCTCGAGGGTCTGGTCGCACCAGCGCATTCCTTGAAGTCGACATCGGCCAATCTGGGTGCGCTCGGCTTGTCCGAGATGGCCAAGCGCATCGAGCACGGTTCGCGGCTGGGCAAACTAGCGGCCGATCCGGTCCTGCTGGTGGCCGAGGCGCAGGCTGAATTCCGTCGCGTTTCCGAAGAATTGCGTCGCATCATCGCCGCATAGGGCGCCGCTGAACGGCGCCGTGCCCGTTCGAGCCAGTTTGCAGCGCCGCGCTCAGTCGCCGATCTTGGTCTGCAGGTACGGCGTGTCGCCCAGTCGATCCATCAGGGCCAGCTGGGTTTCCAGCCAGTCGATGTGCTCTTCCTCGGCTGCGAGGATCTTCGCGAACAGCTCGCGGCTGACGTAGTCGCCAGCGAGCTCTGCGTCGGCGACCGCGTTCTTCAGGTCGGGATGCGCGATTTCTTCCAGCTTGAGATCGCACACCAGCGCCTCGCGCGGCGTCTCGCCGACCATCAGCTTGCCGAGGTTCTGCAGGTTGGGCAGGCCGTCGAGGAACAGGATGCGTTCGATGAGCATGTCGGCATGCTTCATCTCGTCGATCGACTCCTTGTACTCGTGCTCTGCGAGCTCCTTGAAGCCCCAGTTCTTGAACATCTTCGCGTGCAGAAAGTACTGATTGATCGCAGTCAGCTCGTTGTAGAGGATGCGATTGAGGTGAGCGATGATCTTGGCGTCGCCGCGCATGGCCCGTGTCTTCCGTTCAGCCGTCGATGGCTGGAATCATAGCGGCTGCTGCAGCGCGGATGTGCGCGCGAGACCTCGCGCGTTGCCGCGCTCGCCTCAGGCGACGCTCAAGCCCGCGACAGATTGCAGCTGGCAGCAGTTGCCCTGCGACTCCTGCAGGATCTGCAGGGCCATGCCGCGACAGCAGCCGCAGCTCGCCCCTGCGCCGGTGTGGCACTGCAGTTGATCGAGCGTTGCGACACCGCGCGCCGCGGCTTCGCGGATGGTGCGGTCGGTGACGGCATGGCAGACGCAGACGAACATACATGGGCCTCCACGAGACGACCCTATTGAACTGCGAATGAGAATGATTGTCAACCAGCGCTTACGGGCTGGGCCGGTGCTGGAATGCTCAGACCCAGATGGCGGACTGCGAGCGGCTCGAGCTGGCGCAAGGCGCGCTCGTAGACGCGGCGCTTGAACGACACCACGTGCTGCGGCGGATACCAGAAGTCGACCCAGCGCCAGCGGTCGAATTCCGGATCGCCGCTGGCGTCGAGCCGCACATTGGCCTCGTCGCCGTGCAGGCGCAGCAGGAACCACACCTGTTTCTGGCCGACGCACATGGGACGCTCGTGGCGGCGCAAATAGCGATCCGGCAGCCGATAGCGTAGCCAGCCGGGGGTTGAACCCAGCACCTCGACATGCGCGTCGGTCAGGCCGGTTTCCTCGTGCAGCTCGCGGAACATCGCTTCCTGCGGTGTTTCATCGCTGTGCATGCCGCCTTGCGGAAACTGCCATCCGTCGCGGTTGATACGTCGGCCCCAGAACAGTTCACCGCCAGCACGCGCGATGATGATGCCCACGTTGGGCCGATAGCCATCGGGATCGATCACGAGGCGCAGGTACCGGAGATGATGCCCCGATTCTTCCACACGGCTTGCGGATACGGCAACCGTCGCGCTTGCGCCCGGCGGCTGCCTGGCTTGACTTTGACCGACGGCGCGGAAACAATCCCGCCCCCTCGTGGCTACGTAGCTCAGCCGGTTAGAGCGCGGCACTCATAATGCTGAGGTCGGTGGTTCGAGCCCACCCGTAGCCACCATCGCCCGCCGGCGAGCCGAGCATGCAGATCCACAAGGTGTTCCAGATCGAAGCAGCGCACCGGCTGCCGCACGTGCCAGCTGGCCACAAGTGCGCGCGCGTGCATGGGCATTCGTTCCGGATCGAAATCCACGTGGAAGGGACGCCGCACGCGGACACCGGCTGGGTGATGGACTTCGCCGACATCAAGTCGGCGTTTCAGCCGCTGTACGACCGGCTCGATCATCACTACCTCAACGATATCGAGGGCCTCGACAATCCCACCAGCGAGCGGCTGGCGATCTGGATCTGGGAGCGCCTGCGCCCGGCACTGCCGCAGCTGGCCCGGATCGTGGTCCACGAGACGTGCACCAGTGGCTGCACCTACGCCGGCGTTTGAGGCCGGCCGCCTGCGCCTGCGATGACGCCGCGTCCTGGGCACAGGCGATCCGCCGCGATTCCAGCTTGCGTGTCCTGTCCGCTAGGCTTGCTGCGAAATCCGGAGCGCCTGCGATGATCGATTCAGCCGTGTGCCGCATGGCAGTCCTGCTGCTGGGCTTGCTCAGTACAGCCACCGGGGCGCAGGAACCCGCGCGCACCTTGCATGGGGTCGGGCTGCCGCAGTTCGCGCATTCCGCAGCACTGGATGCGCACTTGCGGCTTGCCGGCGCGACGGTGGTCGATCGCAGCTACATGCCGTTCCAGGTCGTGGCGCTGTACGTCGGGCGCGACGCGGTCGACGTCGAAACCCTGGCCGATGGGCTCAGTCGCTGCCGGATCGAAATCCACTGGTTGGGGCCGCCGCTGGATGCCGCAGCCGCAGCCGACTGGTGGCACGCCGAGTTCGAACGCGCGCTCCCGGATCCGGCCGCGCGAGCGCGACTCGGCGACGCGCTGACCCGCATCGCGAGCAAGGCCGGCGCTGTGCAACGCGACAGCGTGACCGCGATCGACTACGACCCGGACGCGGGGTTGTTCGTGTCGCGCGACGGTGTGGTGGCGGGGCGGTTCGCCGGCCTTCAGTTGAGTCGGGCGGTGCTTGGCATCTGGCTGGGGGCCAGTGCCGAGGAGATCCGCGATGTGCTCACGCGCGACCGGCCACCGTCGCCACCGACCCCGTAGCTGCGCTTTTACGCGATGTCGAGGTACTGCCGACGCCTCATGTTGCATTGCAACATAAGCTGGAGTATGGTGCCTTCACGGTAAAAACACCCCCATTCGGAGTACGCACCATGATGATCGAACAGTTCAACACCAAGCAGTTCATGGCTTTCGGCAAGCAGATGACCGACACCGCGTTCAAGGCGCACAGCCTCGCGATCGCCGGTTTCGAGCGCACCGTGGAGCTGCAGCTGAAGCACCTCGAGCAGAGCGTCAGCGCCGCTGTCGAGTTCATGAACGACGCAGTCGAAGCGCGCGACATGGACGGCGCACGCGCCCTGCTGCCCAAGACCGTTGCGATGCTGAAGGATTCGGCCGAGAAGACCTACGCCACCTCGCAGGAGCTGATGGGCCTGTCGGTCAAGACCTCCGAGGCGATCGGCGCTGTGATGAAGTCGAGCTTCGAGGTTGCCAACGAGTCGATTGCCAAGCCGGCGACCGCCCGCAAGGCCAAGTAACCCGGTCCAGCGGAGCTGGTCGGGTCGCCTCCCTCCCTGACCCACCGGCCACCGTGAAGGCCGGCAGGCGCAAGCCTGCCGGCCTTCTTTGTTTGCGCAGTCCCTTCACTCGACGCCGGCATGCGCCAGCGCTCGCATGGCGTCGCGAGTGAGGTTCTCCGGCGCATCCGCCGTCACGTGCACATTGTCCTCGATGCGGATCCCGCCGTAGCGGTGCAGGCGCTCCACACGCGCCCAATCCACCTCACGCGCGTGCGGGCCAGCGCGCCAGCCGTCGAGCAGCAGGTCGATGAAGTAGATGCCCGGCTCGATGGTCAGCACGTTGCCGGCTTCGAGCACGCGGGTCAGGCGCAGGTACGGATGACCGGCCGGGCGCGCAATGCTGTTGCCATCCTCGTCGCGCTGAAAGCCTGCCACATCGTGCACCTGCAGGCCGAGAAAGTGGCCCAGCCCGTGCGGGAAGAACACGCCGCTAAGGCCGCTTTCCACCGCCGACTCTGCACTCATGCGCACGAGGCCGTGCGCATGCAATACGCCAGCGAGCAGGCGGTGCGCCTCGAGGTGGAGCTGCGGATAGTCCTGCCCGGGGCGCACTTGCGCGACCAGCTGCAACTGAACTTGATTGACCGCCTCTAGCAGGGCGCTGAACTCCGCATCGCCGTCGCCATAGGTGCGGGTGATGTCGGCTGCATAGCCGCACACCTGCGCGCCGGCATCGATCAGCAGCGCATGATGCGCGGCCGGCGCGACACGCTCCTGGTGCTGATAGTGCAGGGTGGCTCCGTGTTCGTTGAGTGCGACGATGTTGCCGTAGGGCAGCGCGCTTTCGGCGTGCGCCACCGCGTCGCAGAATGCCCGATGGATCTGGTGCTCTGAGCCGCGCTCGCGGAACGCCGCGGCCGCAGCGCGATGGCCACGCACCGCGCGCAGGCTGGCCTGCCGCAGGCACTCGATCTCGTAGGGCGTCTTGCGGGTGCGCGCCAGGTGCAGGCTGTCGAGGACCTTCTTGGGGTTGTTGGGCAGCACGCCGTCGAGCGCACTGTTGGCATCGCCGATGATCGCGACCCGCGAAAGATCGGTCGGAAGATGCGCGCGCGCGTCGCTGGCAGCACCGATCACGACAACGTCGAAGTGCTCGACCCAATAGCCATGCGGCGCGCTCGGCGACAGGTGCCAGTAATCGGCGGGCTGGTGATAGACCAGTAGTGGCCGCCTGCCGGGCGTGAAAAAGATCCAGCAGTGCGGGTGCGCGGTGAGCGGCAGCCACGCCTTGAACTGCGGATTGACCTGGAACGGATACGGATTGTCGTCGAGGAAGCGGTAGAGCTCGGCGCCGGCGGCGACCAGCAGGTTGTCGAAACCGCCGCGGGCCAGCGCGTGGGTGGCGCGTTCGATCATGTGCGCGAGATGTTGCGGATACAGCTGGGCGAGTCGATCGGTCATGCGCAGGATGTCCGCCGGGTCAGGCCTGCGATTGTGCCGCAAGCGCATGCGCTCCGCATGCGCCCTTCGCGTCTCATCGCGGGTCGTCGCCCGCGCAGCGCTGCGGGCCTTCGACGATGCGTATCCGCATCGGTCGTCGAAGCAGCGTGAGGCGGCGCTCCAGCGCGCGGCTGATATGCAACACATCGTCGTCGGTCAACAGCAGAGCGCAGTAAAGCTGCATGCCGGTGAGCGTCGCATCGAAGCCGGCGGCGCCGGCGACCATCAGCGCTGTGGCCGCCGCGTCGGCCAGCACCGGATCGTCTGCCAGCACCGCACTGGCTGCAGCACCTTCGACCGGCACACCACTACGCGGATCGAGAAGATGCGGCCGTCGGCGTCCGTCATCCTCGCGATACTTGGCATAGCTGCCTGAAGCGAACAGGGCCTCACCGTCGGCAAGTTCCACCCAGCCCAGCGCGTCACCGCCGGGATCGCGCAGCGCCACGCGCCATGCACGGCCGCCCGCGTCGCCGATGGCGATCACGTCGCCGCCGAGGTCGAACAGCGCATGACGGATTCCGAGATCGCGCAACATGCGCGACGCCTGTGCCGCCGCCACGCCTTCCGCGATGGCGTTGAAGTCCAGCTGCAGCAGATTGTTCGACGCGCTCACCGCAAGGCCGTCGATGTGCAGGTCGTCGAAACGCGGGGGTGCCGCACGCCACGCCGCGATCGCGCGTTCATCGGGGGCCGCGGTCGCTGGCCAGTCGCTGCTGTGGAAGCGCCACGCCCGCACCAGCCCGCCGGCTGCGGGATCGAACAGGCCGCCGCTGCTATGTACCAGCGGCCGCGATTGCTCGATCAGCATGTGGATCGAATCGATCGTGCGATGGGTATGTCCGGCAGCGAGCGCACGGTTGAGCTCGACCAGCGCGGAGTCGCGCCACGGATGCCAGTCGCGGTCGTACTCCGCGAGCAGGCGTTCGACCGCGTCGGCGGCATCTTCCATGCTCGGCTGCGTCGCGCCGCGCAGGCTCAGTTCCGCGCTGCTGCCGAACACGATGAACTCGCGTTCTAGCCGCGGTGATTCGCCGCTGCAGCCGACCGCCGCTGCCAGCACAGCAGCGGCAACCGCGGCAATCAGTGCGAGCGTTTCCCAGCACCGCGCACGTCGGCGCGGCATTCAGCGTTTGCCGTTGACCCAGGACTCGATCAGCTCGAAGTCGCGCGATGCGAGATCGATGATGCGAAAGCCGGCCCAGTACTGCCCCGGGGCGTTTGCAGGCTCGGTCCACTGCTCGTGCATGCCGACC
>JBBSDI010000172.1:0-7743 GCA_038249585.1 Lysobacterales bacterium
CGCAGGAAATGGCGCGCATGTACCTCGAAGACGGCACGCCGTGGTTCGTCGATGATCGTGTCGATGGTCCGCAAGGCATCGCCTCGCCGCCGGTGCAGTGGAAGCCGAATCGGATCTGGGACCTGCAGGTATCGACGCAGGAGCGCGACCGGGCCCGCGCGCGAATGAGCGCCCTGCCGCGAATCGTGCCGGCAGTCCAGACGGTAGCGCTTCCGCACGGCACGGCAGGACCGGTCGCACCAGTACCGCCTGTCAGCGGGCCTTCGATGCAATCGCCGCGCCGTCAGTAGACGCAACGCCACGTGAGCTCCTCCAACGCAGAGACCATCCATCGGCTGTACGTAGCGCTGGGCCAGCGCGACGGCGAGGCAATGGCCGCATGCTATGCAGCGGATGCGACCTTCGACGATCCCGCGTTTGCGCTGCGCGGCGAGGAGGTCGGCGACATGTGGCGCATGCTGTGCGCGCGCGGCCGCGACTTGCGCGTCGAGGCGTCCGCGATCGGTGCCGATGCGAACGCGGGCCACGCGCATTGGGTTGCGCACTACACGTTCAGCGGCACCGGGCGCAAGGTGGTCAATCGGATCGACGCCCGCTTCGAGTTCCGCGACGGCCTGATCATTCGCCACGTCGACAGCTTCAGCCTGTGGCGCTGGAGCGCGCAGGCGCTGGGGCCGATCGGGATCCTGCTCGGTTGGTCGCCGATCGTGCGCAACAAAGTGCGAGCCCAGGCAGCGGCGGCGCTGCACAACTTCAGCGCCGAGCGGCGCGCGCGACTGTCGTGATCGACAGCGCAGCGCTGCGTCCGCGCGAGTCCCGCGGCGGCAGGCGGCAGCACCGACGCGGGCGATAATGCGCCGGATCCTGATCGAGAAACCCGGTGGCTACGAGACCCTGCGCCTGATCGAAGAACCCGATCGCGTACCGCAAGCGGGGGAAGTAGGCATCGCGGTCGAGGCCTGCGGCGTCAACTATGCCGACAGCATCGTGCGCATGGGTTTGTATGCATCGGCCAAGGCGCTGCACGGCTACCCGATCACGCCGGGTTTCGAACTGGCCGGCCAGATCACGGCCGTCGGCGACGACGTGGTGGCGTGGAAGGTCGGCGACCCGGTACTCGCATTGACCCTGTTCGGTGGCTATACCAGCCATATCTGCCTCGCTGCCGACCGCGTGTTCCAGCGCCCGGCATGCCTGGATCCGGCGCAGGCAGCCGCATTGCCCACGGTGTTTCTCACCGCCTGGTTCATGGTCCACCAGCAGGTCCATCCACGCCCCGACCAGACATGGCTGGTGCACTCGGCAGCAGGCGGCGTTGGCAGCGCGCTCGCGCAACTGGGCCGGCTGGCAGGGGTGCGCGTGATCGGGGTCGTCGGCAGTGAGCACAAGATCGCCAGCGCAGCGGCGGCGGGCTGCGCCGAGGTGATCGACAAGTCGCACGAGGACTTGTGGGCGCGCGCAGCTGCACTTGCGCCACTGGGCTACGACGCGGTGTTCGATGCGAACGGGGTCTCCACGCTGGGCCAAAGCTACGCGCACCTCGCACCGATGGGAAAGCTGCTGATCTACGGTTTCGCCTCGATGCTGCCGCGCGACGGGCATCTGAACTGGCTGCGCATGGGCTGGGACTGGCTGCGCACGCCGCGCTTCAACCCGCTGCACATGACGCAGAGCAACCGCAGCGTGCTGGCTTGCAATCTGAGCTTCCTGTCGGCCCACGCGAGCCTGCTGAGCGAGGGCATGCAGTGGCTGTTGCAACGCTTCGACGACGGCCAGCTGGCCGCGCCACCGATCGTGCGCTATCCGCTGGCGCGCGCTGCGGATGCGCAGCGCGCCATCGAATCGGGCAGCACGGTCGGCAAGCTGGTGTTGATCCCCTGAGCGTGTGCGAGGAAGCCTGGTCGCGCGTCTCGGCGCGGGCGTGGCGACTGTTGCAAGTGGCGCAACGGCCGCAGCAATCCGTGCGACCCTGCCCTGGCGACCACCATCGGTTCGCTACATGCGTCCGCCGGCGAAGTCGAAATTCGCCTCGGTGCTCCAGGGTGAAAACACATCGGAGGCGAGGTAATGCACGCCGAGCTTGAGCAGCTCGCCGACCTCGCGCGCTTCCCGCGGACCCTGCGCGAAGACCTGCCGGCCGTGTTTCGAGGCTTCAACGATCAGCCGGCCGCGCTCGGCACCCCAGCTGCCGACCGTCGCCGGATCGCTGGCGCTGGGCGCTGCCAGGCGCACCATCGCCACGGCCGGATGGCGCAGCAGGCGCACGTGCGCCTCGCCACCCTCCAGCCCACAGATGCACACTCGCGTGCCGATTGGTTGCAGCGCATCGAGCAGCGCGCCGATCCGCGCCGGATCGCGCAGCAGTTCAGTCGCCATCAGCTCCAGCACGATCGAGGCTGGCGCCAGCGCACGCGCCTGCAGCTCGGTCGCCAGCCACGGCGCGAACGCCGGATCGAATCCCGACTCGATGCTGATCGGCAGGAACAGGCGCATTTCATCGCCACGCTGCACTCGCTCGCTGAGCACCGACAAGGCGCGACGCAGGCACTGCCGATCCGCAGCAGGCACCACGCCCAGTTCGCGCGCCAACTCGCGCAGGCGATCAGGCGGCACTTCCATGCGGGTGCTGGCACGCGGTGCCACCAGCGCGAAGCGCGTCGCATACTGCCCCGCCACATCGCCGGTCAACGGTATCTGGGCCTGGTACTCGATACGGATCGCCTCCGGGATCAACGGCCCGCGCAACAGCGTGCGCGCCAGTCGATGCACCGGGTCCTCACCCGCCATTGCTGCGCGCCCGGGTTCATACACCACGCCGCCAGCAAGCATGATCTCGCGCGCCAGCACGTGCAGCTTGCGGATCGCGGCATCACCGCTGTCGCTGCCGGGTGCCAGGCGCAGGCCGGCCACCGCAATCTCGAGCTTGAGTGCCTCTTCGCCCGCGCTCCAGCCACGCGCAAGCAAGCGATCGCGCAGCATGCCCAGCGACCCGCGCAAGGCGGGTTCGGTCTCGACGCTCATCAGGCCCAGGAAGCTCATCTCGCCCAGTGCACAAACTGGCCGCAGCAACTCGACTTCGGAACACAGCGCCGCTCCGAACTGCTGCGAAACCGAGCCCGATCCGATCAGTCCCAGTCGCTCGTTGAGCGCCTGCTCACCGACCACGGCAACCAGCACCAGTGCCACCGATTCGCCGGCCGGTGCGCTCAGGACCCGCTGCAGTTCGTCGATGAATGCGCTGCGCGATGCCAGCGCGCCGCGCCGCTCGGCGCGCGGCGGACCCTCCCCGCGCGCCGGCAGCTGGCGCGCGCGGCGGATCCGGGTTTCCACCTCGGTCAGCAGGTGGCGCGGCTTGACCGGCTTGGTGAGGAAGTCGTCCCCACCCATCCGGATGGCATCGAAGCGCTTGTCCAGATCGGTCTCGCCGGACAGGAACACGATCGGCAGGAACGCGTACTCGGGGCGCTCGCGAATGCGTTGCGCCACTTCGATGCCGTTGATGCCGGGCAGATACAGGTCCAGAAGGACCAGATCCGGCTTGAACTGCGCGAGCGCTTCGAGCGCTTCCTCGCCAGCGGCGCAGGCGCGCGTCGCGATGCCGCGCAGCTTCAGCACCGACTCGCAGAACAGCGCCTGGCTGCGATCGTCTTCGACGATCAGCACGCGGTAGTCGAGGTTGCGCTGCAGGGCCAGCAACTCGTCGATCCGGGTGACGATATCGACCGGATCGGTCCCGTCGATCACCGCATCGGCACCGGCACGGTGCGCGAACAGGCGCCGCGCATGCTCGATATCCGCGCCCACCACCACGCATCCGGCGCGCCCCTTGGCATCGCCACGCGCCCGCTCGGCCGCTTCGATCACCTCGGCCAAGGGCGCGATCGACCCGCTGTCGATGAGCAGCACATCGGGTGCGGCCTGCTCGGCCAGCGCGATGGCCTGCGCTGCATCCTCGCAGGGCTTGACCAGATAGCGCTGCCGGTCCAGCTGTTCGGACAGACCCTGCAGTTGTGCGCCCGCCGCGCGCAGATACACCACCACTCGCCGATCGGCCGCAACAGCACGCGAGGATGCCGCGCGCCGCGGCCCGCCATCGACTGCGGCGCTCATGCGCTCGATCATCTCGTTGAGCTTGGCGCGCTGCGCGTTGGACGGATACAGGCGGCCTTCGACGAAGGTACACAGGTACACCGCCGCCTCGACGGCAAGTCCGGCGATTTCACGCACCGCGCCAGCTTCGGCAGCCGACGAGATGCGCTCGAGCTCCTCGTACTGGGCAGCCGCCGCCATCACGTTCCACGCGCCCGACTGCAGCTCGGCCCACGACTGTGCCAGCCCTTCGACACGCTCGCGGAGCGTCGGCTGCATCGCATTCTGGGGATCGCCCGCTGCCTCAACCGCCATTCGAACCTCCAATCACCAGTCACGATTGTGGCGCATCGAACGCAGGACGCAATCGCCCGCGACGCCATGGTCGCGCAAAGCCACTTGTCCGGCGCCTGTTCGGGAGCCTCTCGACTGCAACCCTGCCAGTCGCGGTAGCATCGGCGGTTCGATGATCGACCGCACCCCGCCCGCCGCCCGCGAACGCCAGATCCTCACGCCATCGGCGCTCAATGCGCTGGCGCGAGAGCTCATCGAGGGCAGCTTTCCACTGGTCTGGATCGAGGGCGAGCTGTCGAATGTCGCACGACCCGCCTCCGGGCACCTGTACTTCACCCTCAAGGATGCCGGCGCGCAGGTGCGCGGCGCGATGTTCAAGCCGCGCAGCGGACTGCTGCGTTTCCGTCCCGCCGATGGCATGCACGTGCTGGTGCGTACGCGGGTGAGCCTGTACGAGGCACGCGGCGAGTTCCAGCTGATCGTCGAGCACATGGAAGAGGCCGGCGAAGGCGCGCTGCGGCGTCAGTTCGAGCAGCTCAAGGCGCGCCTCGCCGCCGAGGGCCTGTTCGATGCCGAGCGCAAACGCGCCCTGCCCCGCCTGCCGCGGGTGATCGGCGTGCTGACCTCTCCGACCGGGGCGGCCGTGCGCGATGTGATCACCGTCCTGCGCCGCCGCATGCCGCTGGTCGAGGTGGAAATCCTGCCCGTGCCGGTACAGGGCGACAGCGCTGCCGCACAGATCCGCGCCATGCTCGATGCCGCGATTCGCAGCGCACGCTACGACGTGCTGCTGATCACCCGCGGTGGCGGCTCGCTGGAAGACCTGTGGGCATTCAACGACGAGGCACTCGCGCGCGCGATTGCCGCAAGTCCGGTGCCGGTCGTGTCGGCGGTCGGCCACGAGGTCGATTTCACGATTGCCGACTTTGTTGCCGACCTGCGTGCGGCAACCCCTTCGGCGGCCGCCGAACTGCTGGTCCCGGACGCCGCCGCGCTGCAGCGCGAGCTGCAGCGCTTGCGCGAGCGGGCCGGCACGGCGCTCGAGCGCCGGGTGCGCGGCATCGCGCAACGCCTCGACCTGGCCCAGGCGCAGCTCGCAGCCCAACAGCCAGCGCACAAGCTGGCCACCATCCGCGCGCGCCTGAGCGCACTGCAACTGCGCCTGGACGATGCGCCACGGGCGCGCCTGCAGCGCGTGGTGGCGCGATTGGCGCTGATGCGGGCGCGACTGGAAGGACGCCACCCGCGCAGTCAGCTGGCGCTGCGCAGTCAGGGCCTGGCGAATCTGCGCCAGCGCCTGCAGTCGCGGATCGGCGCCGGCACCGAAGGCTCCGCACGCCGGCTCGCCACGCTGGCACGCGCATTGAACGCCGTCAGCCCGTTGGCAACACTCGCCCGCGGCTATGCCATCGTGCGACGTACCGATGGCTCGCTGCTGGCCGCCGCCGCGCAAGCGCCGGCGGGCACCCGCCTGCGTATCCAGCTTGCGCACGGCGAACTCGACGCCGATTCGCGCGGACCCGTAGAGCCGATCTGACGCGCCTGCCGCAGATTTTCTGCGTCTGCGGTTGACGCTGCCATCACGGGGTCACCACAATCGCGGGGTTCCCGACCGCTGCGGTCGATCCCATGCACCGCCCCGGGGAGGGCTTCGCGATGAAAGCATCCGATCTGTTCGTGAAAGCACTCGAAGCCGAGGGCGTGCAGTACGTATTCGGTATACCCGGCGAGGAGAACCTCGACCTGCTGGAGTCGCTGCGCACCAGTTCGATCACGCTGATCCTGACGCGCCATGAACAGGGCGCGGGATTCATGGCCGCAACCTATGGGCGCCTGACCGGCAAGGCCGGCGTGTGCCTGGCCACCCTCGGCCCGGGAGCGACCAATCTCGTCACCGCCGCGGCCTACGCGCAGCTCGGCGCGATGCCGATGCTGATGATCACCGGGCAAAAGCCGGTGAAGGTCTCCAAGCAGGGCCATTTCCAGATCGTCGATGTGGTGTCGATGATGCGGCCGCTGACCAAGTACACCAACCAGATCGTATCGGCCGACAACATCCCCGCCCGCGTGCGCGAGGCGTTCCGGCGTGCCGAAGAAGAACGTCCAGGTGCGACCCACATCGAGCTGCCCGAGGACATCGCCCACGAGCAATCCGACTCGATTGTGCTCAAGGCCAGCTTCCACCGCCGCCCGGTGGCCGACGACAAGGCGATCAGCCACGCGGCCGATGCGATCACCGCCGCGAAGCGCCCGATCCTGATGATCGGCGCCGGTGCCAATCGCAAGCTCAGCGCCAAGATGCTGTGCGAACTGATCGACAAGACCGGCATCCCGTTCTTCACCACCCAGATGGGCAAGGGTGTGATCGACGAAACTCACCCGCTGTGGCTGGGCAATGCCGCGCTCAGCGATGGCGACTTCGTGCACCGCGCGGTCGAGAACGCCGACTGCATCATCAACGTCGGCCACGACGTGATCGAGAAGCCGCCGTTTTTCATGCGCCGCGGCCTGCGCACGGTGATCCACATCAACTACTCCAGCGCCGAGGTCGACACCGTCTACTTCCCGCAGATCGAAGTCACCGGCGACGTGGCCAACACGATCTGGCGCCTGAAGGAAGCGATCGCGCCGCAGAAGCATTGGGACTTCGGCTATTTCGACAAGGTACGCAGCGCCCTGCACGCGCATCTGGCGCTGGGCGCCGACGACGATCGTTTCCCGATTTATCCGGTGCGCATGGTGCGCGAGATCCGCGAGGCGATGCCCTCCGACGGCATCCTGTGCCTGGACAATGGCATCTACAAGCTGTGGTTCGCCCGCTATTACCAGTGCCGCGAACCCAACACCATGCTGCTCGACAACGCGCTGGCCACGATGGGCGCGGGCCTGCCGTCGGCGATGGGCGCGCGCGTGGTGTACCCGAACCGCAAGGTGGTCGCCATCTCCGGCGACGGCGGCTTCATGATGAACTCGCAGGAACTGGAAACCGCCGTGCGGCTGGGCATGAACATCGTGCAGATCGTTTTGCGCGACAACGCCTACGGCATGATCAAGTGGAAGCAGGCCAACATGGGCTTCGCCAACTTCGGCATGGACATGGGCAATCCGGATTTCGTGAAGTACGCCGAGAGCTATGGCGCAAAGGGCTGGCGGCCGAATTCGGTGGCGGAGTTCCGCAGCATGTTCGAGCGCACGCTGGAAGAGCCGGGAGTGCATCTGATCGATCTTGCGATCGACTACTCCGACAACGATCGGGTGTTGAACAAGGAGATCAAGGAGCTTTCGGCCAAGCTCTGAGGCACCGGTACCCACGCATCAGGAGAGCGGCATGCTGAAGGAAACCTACCCTTACTACCTCGC
>JBBSDI010000173.1:0-7731 GCA_038249585.1 Lysobacterales bacterium
CCTAGACGACTTGCCACACCCGACTACGATGCAGCATTCACCCAGCCGCCTTCCTGATCCGAACACCGCAATGACAGATCCCGATACCGCCATCAGCAGCCAAGCTCTCGCGCAAGGCATCGTTGCCCGCTTCCACGCCCTCGAAGCCGCGCAGGTCGAGCGCATCGACGCGCGCCTCGCGCTGCGACTGGCAGCTCAAGCCTGCCGCGACGTGCTCGGCGCGCGCTGGGCGCGCACCCAGGCCAGCGATGCCGCGCGCGGCAACGCGGCGGCATGTCGGCGCGTGCACTATCTGTCGATGGAGTTCCTGATGGGGCGCGCGATGGGCAATGCGCTGGCCGCGCTGGGTCTGGAGAGCACCCTGCGCGAATTGCTCGCCCCGCATGGCGTGGCACTCGCCGACGCACTCGAAACCGAACCCGATGCCGCACTCGGCAACGGCGGACTCGGTCGCCTCGCGGCCTGCTTCCTCGATGCATTCGCCGAGCTCGGCCTGCCCGCGTTCGGCTACGGACTGCGCTACCACTTCGGCATGTTCGCGCAGTCGCTGCCCGATGGCCGCCAAGTCGAGGCTCCCGACGACTGGATGCGCGACGGCGCGCTGTGGGACATCGAACGACCGCAGATCGAATACCTGATCGGCTTTGGCGGCCGCATCGAAGCCGACGCTGCCGGCGTGCGCCGCTGGGTGCCCGCCGAGCGCATGCGCGCGCGCGCTTTCGATTTCGTGGTGCCCGCGCACCATGGCGCGCGGGTCGCAACCCTGCGCCAGTGGCAGGCGCTGCCGCAACAGGGCATCGACTTCGCAGCCGTCGGACGCGGCGACTATGCGGCCGCTGCGCGCGCGCAGCAGGCCGCCGACGCGATCAACTGGGTGCTGTATCCCGACGACAGCCACGAGGCCGGTCGCGAACTGCGCCTGCGTCAGGAAGCCCTGCTGGTCAGCGCCTCGCTGCAGGACCTGGTACAGCGCCACATCGCCGAGTTCGGCAGCATCGCGAGTCTGGGTCGCCACAACGCGATCCATCTGAACGACACCCATCCCGCGCTGGCGCCAGCCGAACTGATGCGCCTGCTGCTCGACGAGCATGGCGTGAACTGGGACGAGGCCTGGCGCATCACCACCCAGGCGGTGTCCTACACCAACCACACGTTGATGCCCGAAGCGCTGGAAACCTGGCCGGTGCGCCTGATGGAGCACCTGCTGCCGCGCCACCTGGAGATCATCTACGCGATCAACCACCGGTTCCTGGCCATGATGCGCGCCAGCCATCCGGGCGACGAGGCGCTCGCGCAGCGGGTGTCTCTGATCGACGAGACCGGCGAGCGCCGCGTGCGCATGGCCTCGCTGGCGGTGGTCGCTTCGCACCGCATCAATGGCGTGGCCGAGCTGCATTCGCAGCTGATGGTCGGCACCATCTTCGCCGACTACGCCAAGGTGTTTCCGCAGCGCTTCCACAACGTCACCAACGGCGTGACCCCGCGACGCTGGCTGCAGCAGGCCAATCCGGCGCTGTCGTCGCTGATCGATGCGCGCATCGGCGATCAGTGGCGGCGCGATTTGTCGAAACTGTCGCAGCTGCGCGCTCACGCCAACGACGCCGAGCTCGGCACCGCACTCGCCGCGATCAAGCGCGCCAACAAGCGCGCACTCGCCGCGCGCATCGCGCGCGATACCGGCGTCGAGGTAGACCCGGCCTGCCTGTTCGACGTGCAGGTCAAGCGCATCCACGAGTACAAGCGCCAGCTGCTCAACCTCCTGCACGTGGTCGCACGCTATCAGGCCATGCTGGCGTGGCCTCAGGGACCTGACGGCCGCGGCTGGGCAGCACGCACGGTGATTCTGGCTGGCAAGGCCGCTACCGCCTACCACGCGGCCAAGCTGATCATCCGTCTGGCCCACGACATCGGGCGCGTGGTGAATGCCGATGCGCGGCTGGACGGTCGGCTCAAGCTGGTGTTCCTGCCCAACTATGGCGTGAGCCTCGCCGAGACCATCATCCCCGGCGCCGATCTGTCCGAACAGATATCCACTGCCGGCACCGAGGCCTCGGGCACCGGCAACATGAAGTTCGCCCTCAATGGTGCGCTGACCATCGGCACCTGGGACGGAGCGACCATCGAGATGGCGCAGGCGATCGGCGAGTCCGAGGTGTTCGTGTTCGGCCATCGCGCCGACGGCATCGCGCGCTTGCGCGAATCCGGCTACCACCCGCGCCAGATCGCCGAACACAATCCCGCGCTGCTGAGCGTGCTCGAAGCCATCGGCGGCGGCAGCTTCAGCCCGGGCGAGCCACAGCGCTATCGGGGGCTGGTCGACGACCTGCTGCAGCTCGACCGCTATTTCCTGCTCGCCGACTTCGCCGAGTATTGCGTCACGCAATCACGGGTCGATGCGCTGTACGCGCAGCCTGCGCGCTGGAACGCAAGCGTGGTGCGCAACATCGCCGGCATGGGCGGCTTCTCCGCCGATCGCACCGTGCGTGAATACGTCGAACGCGTGTGGTCGGCGAATTCACTGACATCGAATGCGACCGCCATGCCAGCCAGCACCAACAATGCTTGATGCGCCACAGCGCGCGGCCCTGCTGGCGGCCCGGCACGCCGATCCTTTCGCCGTGCTCGGTCTGCACGCCGATGGCAGCGGACAACTGTGGCTGCGCGCGATGCTGCCGGACGCCACCCGCGTGCAGGCCATCGATGCCGCCAGCGGGGCCGTGATCGCAAACCTTGTTTCCAGCGCGGGTGACGGTCTGTTCGAAGCGCCGATCGCCGCACGCAGCGCGCGCTTTGACTATCGACTGCGGGTCGAGTGGCACGGCGGGGCGCAAACCGAACACGCCGACGCCTATGCGTTCGGACCGCAGCTGATCGATCACGACCTGCGCGCCTTGCGCTACGGCAACCATCCCGCGCCCTACAGCGTGCTCGGCGCGCATGCACTCGCTGTCGATGGCATCAACGGCGTGCGCTTTGCACTGTGGGCACCGAACGCAAGCCGGGTCAGCGTGGTGGGCAGCTTCAACCAGTTCGACGGTCGCCGCCACCCGATGCGCCTGCGCCACGACGCCGGCGTGTGGGAGATCTTCATTCCCGCAGTCGGGCTCGGCGATCTGTACAAGTTCGAATTGCTCGACGCGCACGGCGATCTGCTGCCGGCCAAAGCCGACCCCTACGCGCGCGCTGCAGAACTTCGACCCGGCACCGCCAGTCGCGTCGCAGCGCTGCCGCCGCCCACCGCACTGCCGCACGATCGCATCGCTGCCAACCAGCGCACTGCTGCGATCGCCATCTATGAAGTGCATGCCGGCTCGTGGCGCCACGGTGCGCACGGTGGATTCCCGACATGGGATGAGCTTGCCGCGTCGCTGCCCGACTACGCGGCCAGTCTCGGCTTTACCCACATCGAGCTGATGCCGATCACCGAACATCCCTTCGATGGTTCGTGGGGCTACCAGACGCTGGGGCTTTTCGCGCCCACTGCGCGCTTCGGGCCGCCCGAGGCATTCGCGCATTTTGTCGCGGCCTGCCATGCGCGCGGACTGGGCCTGCTGCTCGATTGGGTGCCAGCGCATTTTCCCGCCGACCCCAGCGGACTGGCGCGCTTGGACGGCACGGCACTGTACGAATATGCCGATCCGCGCGAAGGCTGGCACCAGGATTGGGACACCCTGATCTATCACTTCGGCCGGCACGAGGTGCGCAACTTCCTCCAAGCGAGCGCTGTCTACTGGATCGAGCGTTGGGGCGTGGACGGACTGCGCGTGGATGCGGTGGCCTCCATGCTGTACCGCGATTACTCGCGCGCGGAAGGCGCATGGGTTCCCAACATCCACGGCGGTCGCGAGAACCTCGAGGCCATCGCCCTGCTGCAAAAGGTCAATACCCGAATCGGTGCTACGGCCGGCGCGATCACCATGGCCGAAGAGTCGACCGCCTATGCCGGCGTATCCGCACCCGTCCATGCCGGCGGCCTCGGTTTTCACTACAAGTGGAACATGGGCTGGATGAACGACACCCTGCGCTACATGCGCGAAGACCCGGTCAATCGCCGCTGGCATCACCACCAGATGACTTTCGGTCTGGTCTACGCATTCAGCGAGAACTTCGTGCTGCCGATCTCGCACGACGAGGTGGTGCACGGCAAGGGCTCGATGCTGGGCCGGATGCCCGGCGATCAGTGGCAGCGCTTCGCCAACCTGCGCGCCTACTACGGGTTCATGTGGGGCCACCCGGGCAAGAAGCTGCTGTTCATGGGCCAGGAGTTCGCACAGCCGCACGAGTGGCAGCACGACCAAGAACTGCCGTGGTCGCTGTGCGATGCACCCCTGCATGGCGGCGTGCAGCGCCTGGTGCGCGACCTCAACCAGATGTATCGCAAGCATCCCGCGCTGCATCGGCTCGACTGCGATGGCGCCGGGTTCCGCTGGCTCGTAGGCGATGATGCACAGCACTCGGTGCTGGTATGGATGCGCTACGACGAGATCGGCAACTGCGCGATCGTGGCCTGCAACTTCACCCCGGTGCCGCGCGAAGGCTATCGCATCGGTCTGCCCGAGGACGCGCCACACACGTGGCGCGAAGTGCTCAACACCGATTCGCGCCACTACGGTGGCGGTGATCTCGGCAACGGCCACGGCATGCTGGCAAGCAGCGGCGATCCGCGACATCCTGCTGAGCACACGCTGTGCCTGACCCTGCCGCCGCTGGCGACCATCTTTCTGGTGCCGGCATGAACACAACGCTGCCAGACACGCTCGAGCCCGGACGCCCCGAAGTGCTTGGCGCCGAGGTATGTGCCGAGGGCGTGCGCTTCGGCGTGTTCTCGCAGCGCGCCAGCGCCGTCGCACTGTGCGTGTTCGACGAATCGGGACACACGGAGCTGCGCCGCTATCCGCTGCATGGCCCCGACGATGGCGTGTTCCATGGGCTGCTGCGCGATGCGCAGCCGGGTCTGCTCTATGGCTACCGCGCACACGGCAGCTGGCGACCGGAGAACGGGCGCCGCTTCAATCCCAACAAGCTGCTGCTCGATCCCTATGCGCGCGAGATCAGCGGCCAGTTCGCGTGGCAACCCGAGCACTACGGCCACGTGCCGGAACATCCCGACGGCCAGCGCCTGCCCGACCCACGCGACAATGGCGGCAGCGCGCTGAAAGCCCGCGTGCACGCCGACCCCGGCATAGCCCCCGGCGTGCACAACCGGCCGCGCCATCCACGCGGCGCGGTGGTGCTCTACGAGTTGCACGTCAAGGGCTTCAGCATGAGCCTGCCGGGCATTCCCGATGCACTGCGCGGCACCTTTGCAGCGCTCGCGCAGCCGGCCGCGATCGCGCACTTCCAGCGCCTCGGTGTGACCACGCTGTCGCTGCTGCCGGTGCACCACGCGCTGGATGAGCGCCATCTGCACGCGCGCGGATTGCGCAACTACTGGGGCTACAACACGATCGGATTCTTCTGCCCCGATCCGCGACTGGCCGCCGACCGCACGCCCGGTGGTGCGATCGCGGAGTTCCGCAACATGGTCGCCACCCTGCATGCGCACGGGCTCGAGGTGGTGCTCGACGTGGTCTTCAACCACACCGCCGAGGGCGATGGGAGCGGGCCGCTGCTGAGCTTCCGCGGCCTCGACAATGCCAGCTGGTATAGCCTGGTCGCCGACGACCGCAGCCGCTACGAAAACTTCAGCGGTTGCGGCAACTCGGTGCGGGTAGCGCACCCGCGCGTAACCCAGTTCGTGCTGGACGCCTTGCGCTGGTGGGTCGAGCGCATGGGCGTGGACGGCTTTCGTTTCGATCTGGCCACCACGCTGGGACGCACGCGCAGCGGCTTCGATCCCGCTGCGCCGTTTTTCGTCGCCCTGCGGCAGGACCCGTTGCTGTCTGCGGTGCACTGGATCGCCGAACCGTGGGACTGCGGCAACGGCGGCTATCAGGTGGGTCGCTTTCCGGGTCGCTTCATCGACTGGAACGACCGCTTCCGCGACGCCGCGCGCGGCTATTGGCTGGGCACCGGCGTCGGTCGCGGCGAATTCGCCAAGCGCATCACCGCCTCCAGCGATCTGTTCCACCATGGCATGCGGCAGCCGACCGCCAGCGTCAACTTCGTCACCGCGCACGACGGCTTTACGCTCGCCGATGTGGTCAGCTATTCCAACAAGCACAATCAAGCCAACGGCGAAGACAATCGCGACGGCAATGGCCAGGAGATCAGCGCCAACTTCGGCGTCGAGGGCGACACCGACGATGCGCAGATCGCCGACACCCGCCTGCGGGTGCGACGCGCCCTGCTCGCCACCGTGCTGCTCTCGCAGGGCACGCCCATGCTGTGCGCGGGCGATGAATTCGGCAACAGCCAGGGCGGCAACAACAACGCCTATTGCCAGGACAACCCGATCGGCTGGCTGGACTGGTCGCGCGCAGCGCACGATGCGGGCACCATCGCACTGGTCGCGCAGCTGATCGCGCTGCGTCGACAGTATCCGCTGCTGCGCTACGAGCGCTGGTTCGAGTCCGATGAAAAGGCGCTGCATCGTGCGCGCCTGCGCTGGTTCAATCCGTCCGGCACGCCGATGCAGATCGCCGACTGGCATGACCGCAGCAGCGGGGCCTTCGTGTGCCAGCTGTATGCGCGCGACGAGGCGGTGCCGCGCGGCGCGGTGCTGTTCAATCCTGATCCCGAACCGCGCGCGTTCCAGATGGCCGATGGCCCGTGGTGCCTGATGCTCGACAGCAGCGATCCGCTGGCGGCACGTGATCCCACGCCGTTCCATGCACTGACCGCCCCCGCACGCTGCGTGCTGCTGCTGCGCGCCGATCTGCCCGAGGAGACTACCCCGTGATCGACCTGCACCAGCGCAGCGCAGGGGTCCTGCTGCACGTGACCTCGCTGCCCGGCCCGCACGGCATCGGCGACTTCGGCCCCGATGCGTATCGTTTCGTGGACTGGCTGGTGCGCGCCGGTCAGAGCCTGTGGCAGTGGCTGCCGACCAATCCGATCGGGCCCGGCGATTCGCCCTACCAGAGCGTATCGGCGTTCGCGGGCTCCCCACTGATGGTCGCACTGGAACCGCTGATCGCCGCGGGCTGGCTGTCGCCGGTGCAGGCGCCGGGCACGACGTTCGATCCACAACGCGTGAATTTTTCCCGCGTGGTGCCGTGGCGTCTGGCGCAGCTGCGCGCCGCCCACGCCGGATTCGAGCGCAAACACGACGCCACCGAACTGCACGCGTTCGCCGCATGGCAAGTACAGGAATCCACCTGGCTGCACGACTACGCGTTGTTCATGGCCCTGGAAACCGAGCACGGCGGCCAGCCGTGGTGGACCTGGGCGCTGCCGCTGCGCAATCGCGATGCCGCGGCATTGCGCGCCGCGCGCGAGCGCCTTGCACCCGAGTACCGCTTCTGGACTTTCGTGCAGTGGTGCTTCGACACCCAGATCGCAGCGCTCAAGGACTATGCCAACCGCAACGGTGTGGCGATCATGGGCGACCTGCCGATCTTCATCGCCCATCACAGCGCCGACTGCTGGTCGCGACCGGATCTGTACGAGCTCGACGCGAGCTGCCAACCCACCTTCGTCGCCGGCTGCCCACCCGATGCGATGGCGCCCAGCGGACAGCGCTGGGGCAACCCGCTGTATCGCTGGGATCGGATGGCGGACGAGGACTATGCGTGGTGGAGCTCGCGCCTGCGCCGCGCGCTCACCCATGCGGATGTATTCCGCATCGAC
>JBBSDI010000174.1:0-7727 GCA_038249585.1 Lysobacterales bacterium
CGGCGCCTGTGCGAAGCGCTGCGCGCTGTCGAAGTACTGCCGCTGGTAGAACACACTCAGTCCCTCGGCACCCTGTCCGGGCAGCCAACTGAACACGGGAATCATGAACCACGGCAGCTGGCCCGGCGGTACTTCGCCGCGCCGATCATGCGCCATCGGCCGCAGCATCCGCGCCAGCAACTCCGGACACGCTTCATGCATGCGGTTGTACAGCAGCGGTGCGCTGACCAGCAGCGACTCGCCGCCGCTTTGGGCCTCGCGCAGGCACAGCAGTCCGACCACGTCGCAGGAGTCGGTATGGAAAGTCTGCCGCTCGCGCGTCTGGTAGATGCGTACGTTCGGATCGCTGCCGCTCAGACCCATGTCGCACACATGGCCGAGCAGGTGGCCGGCCGCGTTCTGCGGGCGCAGCGCGCCCAGATGCACGCCGATCCCCAACGCGATCGCCGCCGTGAGCGCGCGCGACCAGCGCTCGACCGGCAGGCCGCGCAGCAGCGCAAAGCCGCGCCCGTGCAGAAGCTCGACGCGCAGCGCGACCAGCCGTGGCGCCAGCGTCGGCAGCGGAAATTGCTCGGCCACAAGCTGCGCGAGCGGCAAGCGCTGCGCGATCACCTGCTCGCCTGCGTGTTCGAGTTCGGCGATCTGCGCGCTCGTCAGCGTGATCGACCAGTCTTCGCGCGTTGCCATCTGCGCGCCAGTCCACACCGCCGCGCCGTGCTGGATCGGTGGCAGGTCGCTCAGATCCATCGTCGCAGTTATCGGTCGAATTGCCAATCGATCGCGCGGGTAGCGATCAAGGCGATGCCGCGCCGAGAAAATCCAGCCGATACGCAGGCACCGACTCCTGCGAGCTGCGTCCCAGGGTCACCACCGCAAAGCGCGCATCCGCGCGCAACACCGGCTGCGGCCGGCCGCGGCTGCCGACCCCGAAATCGCCATTGGTGCGCGCATGCGGCTCCGAGCGGATGATCTGCTGCTTGCGCCGGAACACCAGGAAGTGCTCGTTGGCGCCGACTTTGGCCGGCAGCGTCAGCCGGCAATCGATCCAGCCCAGATCGAGCACCTTGCAGTTTTCCTCGCGACTGGACTGCGGCTCGAAGATGAACATCTCCTCCCACGCGAAGGGTGTCACCCGCGCAAGGTCGACCTCGGCCGGCGGCTGATCGGCGAGCACGCGCGCCAGTGCGGCACTCAAGCGGCCCTCGGCTGCTCTCGCGGGCAACGCCACCCCCAGCCCCAGCACTGCCACGCACGCGACGGCGACTACCCGCTGGATCGATGCGCTGCGCATGCTGTATCTGAGTCTCGCCCGGGATTCGCCACGATCTTCGTCGGCCGCACGTCGGCAGCGCGGGTGCGGCAGGAACGCGCCGATCATAGCCCGGATGCCGACCCTTGGCGCCCTGTAGGAGCGCACCCTGCGCGCGACCGTCGCACCCGGGGTGCACCGTGCCGCCGATCGCCGCGGTCGCGCGCTCGGCGCGCTCCTACCCACAGGCGATGCGATGTAGGAGCACACCGTGTGCGCGACCGTCCCCTCCGGAACGCACCGCGCAATTGTTCCCGCAGGGGAGACCGAAGCCGCCATCGACAACCCGCGCGAACACCGATCCTCTGCAGCGCCCGCATTCGGAAGCATCCCTTTACGCGAGCAGCACCTGCCGCGACACTGCGCCCATGCTGCCCGAATCCGTCCACCGTTTCCGCACGGAGTACCGCGCACGCGATATCCCCGCGTCTTACAGCGGCCGGCTCAATTTGTGGATCACCTTTGGCGGCGGCACGCTGGCGTGGCTGTGGTGCGTGTCGCGATTGGAGTCGGTGCAGGCGGTGGAATGGCTGATGGTTCCGTTGGCCTTCGTGTATGCCAATCTCGTCGAGTACGTCGGGCACCGCTGGCCGATGCATAGGCCGCTACCCGGTCTGAAGCTGGTCTATCGGCGGCATGCCGGGCAGCACCATCGTTTCTTCACCCACGAGGCGATGGCGCATGAAAGCCCGCGCGACCTGCGTGCGGTGCTGTTTCCGCCGCTGCTGGTGGTGTTTTTCTTCGGCGGCTTCGCGCTGCCGGCGTGGTTGCTGCTCGATGCGCTCGCCTCCCGCAACCTCGCGTGGCTGATGCTGGCCACTGGCATCGCCTATTTCCTCAACTACGAGTTCCTGCACCTGGCCTACCATCAGCCGCCCGGCCACTGGATGACGCGGGTACCGGGCGTGGCCGGACTGGCGTGGCTGCATCGGCAGCATCACGATCCGCGCGCGATGACCGGCTGCAACTTCAACATCTCCTATCCGATCGCCGACGCCGTGTTCGGCACCCTGCAACGAAATCAGGGCACGGGCCGAGGGCAAGGACCGCTGTAGGAGCGCACCCGGTGCGCGACCGTCCCAGCCGCAACGCCATCCGGAACGTGCCGTGCCGCCGGTCGCTGCGGCCGCGCGCACGGCGTCCTCCTGCACGGGTCGGCCAGCGGTTTTCGACCACGACAGAATGTCGATTGCCGCATCGCACAATCTGTGCTCTAGTCGGATCGCAAGCGCCGGGCGTTCGTCTGGCGCGCGGGAGGTGGCGGTCGGGATAGAGTCCTGGCTGCCGGTCCGGTAGGTCGTTCCCGGAACCGTGGCGTGGTGCGGAGTCCGGGTTGCGGGCGCCGCCGCTGCGCATCCCGCGTGACTGCGTCCGCCGCCTGCATCCATCTGGTTCCGGAGGCGGCATGGCGTTCGAGCACGAGGGCTTCGCGAAGCAGGGCCTGTACGACCCGCGGTTTGAGCACGATGCCTGTGGCTTCGGGCTGATCGCCAATCTCGACAACCAGCCTTCGCGCTGGGTGGTTCAGACCGGCTTGACCGCGCTTGCGCGACTGGCGCATCGCGGCGCGGTGGCAGCCGACGGCGCTTCCGGCGACGGCTGCGGCGTGCTGCTGACGCGGCCGGACAAATTCCTGCGTGCTGCCGCCGACGAGTGCGGTATCCGGCTGGGCCCGGTGTTCTCTGCCGGCACGGTGTTCCTGCCGCCCGAGGACGAGGCAGCCGCCGAATGCCGCGCCGTGCTCAGCGCAGAACTCGAGCGGGTCGAAGTGCGCGTGGCCGGCTGGCGCGTGGTGCCGACCGCTCCGGAGTCCTGCGGCGAGATCGCGCGTCGCAGCATGCCGCGCATCGAGCAGGTGTTCGTCGGTCCCGCCGCCTCGATGGACCAGACCAGTTTCAATCGCGCGCTGTTTCTGGCGCGCCGCCGCGCCGAGCAGCGCCTGCACGACACCCAGCCGGCGTTCTACGTGGTCTCGCTGTCGGCGTGGACGCTCGGCTACAAGGGCATGATGCTGCCCGCGGCACTAGCGGCGTTCTATCCCGATCTCGCGCGCGAGGACATGCAGTCGGCGGTGATCGTGTTCCATCAGCGCTTTTCGACCAACACCGCACCGGCGTGGAAATTGGCGCAGCCGTTCCGCCTGCTCGCGCACAACGGCGAGATCAACACCATCGAGGGCAACCGGCGCTGGGCGCAGGCGCGCGCCTTCAAGTGGCGCTCGCCGGCCATCGATTTCCGCGACATCAGCCCGCTGGTGAGCATGGAAGGCTCCGACTCGCAGTCGCTGGACAACATGCTCGAGGTGCTGCTCGCCGGTGGACTCGAGCTGCCGGTGGCGATGCGCATCATGATCCCGCCGGCCACCGAATCGCTGGAACACAAGGACGCCGATCTGTCGGCGTTCTACCAGTATTACGGATTGAATCAGGACGTGTGGGACGGACCGGCCGGCATCGTGATGTGCGACGGCCGCTATGCCGCGGCCACCGCCGATCGCAACGGCCTGCGGCCGGCGCGCTGGGTGCTGACCACGGATCGGCACCTGACCATCGCTTCGGAAGTCGGCACCTGGGATTACGCGAACGCCGATGTGCTGGCAAAGGGCAAGCTCGGTCCCGGCGAGATGATCGCGGTCGATCTGTATTCCGGCCAGTTCCTCGACTCCGAGGCGATCGACAAGCTCAATCGCGGCCGCGCGCCGTTCAAGCGCTGGCTCAAGCAGGGCATGAAGTATCTCGTCGCCGACCTGATCGATCCCTCGCTTGCGGCCGAGCCCTTCGATGGGCCGACGCTGGCGCGCTTCCAGAAGCTGTTCAATCTGACCCGCGAGGAACGCGAGAGCGTGCTGCGCGTGCTGGCCGAGACCGAACAGGAGGCGACCGGCTCGATGGGCGACGACACGCCGATGCCGGTGCTTTCGGGCAAGGTTCGCTCGCTGTACGACTACTTCCGGCAGGCTTTCGCGCAGGTCACCAATCCACCGATCGATCCGCTGCGCGAGCAGTGCGTGATGTCGTTGTCGACCCATATCGGTCGCGAGGGCAATCTGTTCGATCTGGGCCCGGCCAATGCCGCGACCGTGATGATGAACTCGCCGGTGCTCAGCCAGCGCAAGCTGCGCCAGCTGCTCGCACTCGACCAGTTCGCCAGCGCGCATGCGATCGTGCACCTGCACCAGCAGCCCGACGAGGCGCTCGGCGATGCGGTGCGGCGGATCTGCATCGAGGCCGAAACCGCGGTGCGCGATGGCGCGGTGATCATCCTGCTCTCGGACCGCTACCCGGTCGAAGACCGCCTGCCGGTGCACGCGCTGCTGGCGATCGGTGCGGTGCATCAGCATCTGGTGCGCGCGGGCTTGCGCTGCGATTGCAACCTGATCGTGGAGACCGGCACCGCGCGCGATGCGCACCACTTCGCCTGCCTGATCGGCTACGGCGCAACGGCGGTGTATCCGTACCTGGCCTACCAGACGCTGTTCGATCTGGGGCGCAGCAAGATCGTGAAGGGCAAGAACGGCAGCGCGCAGGCGGAGCTGGGTCGCAGCTATCGGCGCGGCATCAAGAAGGGCCTGCTCAAGATCATCTCCAAGATGGGCATCGCCACCATCGGCAGCTACCGCGCAGCCCAGCTGTTCGAGATCGTGGGGTTGGCGCCGGAAGTGGTGGACCTGTGCTTCAACGGCACGCCATCGCGGATCGCCGGCGCGGGTTTCGCCGAGATTCAAGCCGAGCAGCGCTGGCTGCACGAGCGCGCGTGGAATGCCGCCGAGCCGCTGGAGCAGGGCGGATTGCTGCGCTACGTCGACGGCGGCGAGTACCACATGTACAACCCCGACGTGATCGCCTCGCTGCAGCTGTCCGTGCGCAGCGGCAACTACGCCGACTACGCGGTCTACGCCCGCCACGTCGATTCGCGGCCGCCATCGACGCTGCGCGATCTGCTGGTGCTGCAGGAAGACCCCGCGCGTGCGATCGATGTCGCCGAGGTCGAGCCGATCGAGAACATCCTGCTGCGCTTCGATTCGGCCGGCATGAGCCTCGGCGCGCTGTCGCCGGAAGCGCACGAGGCGCTGGCGATCGCGATGAACCGCCTCGGCGGGCGCAGCAACTCGGGCGAGGGTGGCGAAGACCCCGCGCGCCATGGCACCGAAAAATCATCCAAGATCAAGCAGGTCGCATCGGGCCGCTTCGGCGTCACCCCGGAATACCTGATCAACGCCGACGTATTGCAGATCAAGATCGCGCAGGGCGCCAAGCCCGGGGAGGGCGGCCAGCTGCCCGGCCACAAGGTCAACGAGTTGATCGCGCGACTGCGCTACGCGCGACCCGGCATCGGTCTGATCTCGCCGCCGCCGCACCACGACATCTATTCGATCGAAGACCTCGCCGAGCTGATCTACGATCTGAAGGAGATCAATCCCCGCGCGCTGGTCAGCGTCAAGCTGGTCAGCCACGCCGGCATCGGCACCATCGCCGCGGGTGTGGTCAAGGCCTATGCGGACCTGATCACCGTGTCCGGCTACGACGGCGGCACCGGGGCCTCGCCGATCAGCTCGATCAAGTACGCCGGCACGCCGTGGGAACTTGGGTTGAGCGAAGTGCAGCAGACGCTGCGCCTGAACGATTTGCGGCACAAGGTGCGCGTGCAGGTCGACGGCGGCCTGAAGACCGGGCTCGATGTGATCAAGGCCGCGATCCTCGGTGCCGAGAGTTTCGGTTTCGGCACCGCGCCGATGGTGGCGCTGGGCTGCAAGTACCTGCGCATCTGCCATCTGAACAACTGTGCGACCGGCGTGGCGACTCAGGATCCGCGCCTGCGCGAGCAGTATTTCATCGGCCTGCCCGAGATGGCGATGAACTTCTTCCGCTTTGTCGCGGAGGATGTGCGGCACTGGCTGGCGCGCCTGGGCGTGCGCAATCTGATCGACCTGATCGGGCGCACCGATCTGCTGGCCCAAGTCGATGGCGTCAACGCCAAGCAGCAGGGCCTGGACCTGTCGCCGATCCTGTCTGCCGCAGGACTGGTGAGCAAGTCCGCGCAATCGTGCCTGGACGCGCGCAATGTGCCGCGCGATCCGGGCACGCTGGCCGCGCGCATGCTCGCGGAAATGCAGCCGGTGATCGCGGCAAAGACCGGTGGTGAATTCGCGTACCCCATTTGCAACCGCGACCGCGCGATCGGCGCGCGCATCTCCGGCGAGATTGCGCGCACCCACGGCAACCATGGCATGCGCGACGCACCGATCATCGCCCGCTTCGAGGGCATCGCCGGACAAAGCTTCGGCGCGTGGAATGCCGGTGGGCTGCATCTGGACCTTACCGGCGATGCCAACGACTACGTCGGCAAAGGCATGGCCGATGGCCGCATCGTGATCCGGCCACCGCAGGATGCGCGCTACATCGCGCGCGATACGCCGATCATGGGCAACACCTGCCTGTACGGGGCGACCGGTGGCGAGCTGTACGCTGCCGGCCGCGCCGGCGAGCGCTTCGCGGTGCGCAACTCCGGTGCGACCGCCGTGATCGAGGGCGCTGGCGATCATTGCTGCGAATACATGACCGGCGGTGCCGTCGCCGTACTCGGCCGCACCGGGATCAACTTCGGCGCCGGCTTCACCGGTGGACTGGCCTACGTGCTCGACCTCGATCGCGATTTCGTCGATCGCTACAACCACGAGCTGATCGACATCCTGCGCATCAATCCCGAGGGCATGGAAAACCACCTGCAGCATTTGCGCGGCCTGATCGGCGCCCATGTGCGCGAGACCTCCAGCGCCTGGGGCCGCGCCATCCTCGACGAGTTCCGCGACTTCGCCGGCAAGTTCTGGCTGGTAAAGCCGAAGGCGGCCAGCCTCGAGTCGTTGGTGGATGCATTGCGGAGGGCGGCGTGACCCGCGCGTCGCGTGCCACCGCCACGCTCCGCCGCGCCGCTGCAGGAGCGCACCCTGTACGCGACCGTCCCACCCCGAATGCACCGTGCACCCGATCGTTGCGATCGCGCGTACGGCGCGCTCCTGCAATGGACGCTTGCCCGTGACCGCCAAACCCTTCCAGTTCCTCGACGTTCCGCGCCGCATGCCCAAGGAGCTGCCGGTCGAGGTGCGCACGCTCGGCTGGAGCGAGATCTACGGTGGCTTCGATGCGACGCCGGCGGCCGACCAGAGCGCGCGCTGCCTCGACTGCGGCAATCCGTATTGCGAGTGGAAGTGTCCGGTCCACAACTACATCCCGAACTGGTTGAAGCTGGTGCAGGAGGGTCGTCTGTTCGAGGCCGCAGAGCTGTGCCACGAGACCAATCCGCTGCCCGAGATCTGCGGCCGCGTGTGTCCGCAGGATCGGTTGTGCGAAGGCGCGTGCACGATCAACATCGGCTTTGAGGCCGTGACCATCGGCGCGGTCGAGAAGTACATCGTCGACGA
>JBBSDI010000175.1:0-7721 GCA_038249585.1 Lysobacterales bacterium
GACGATCGCCTACAGCGGCCAGACGAAACCGGTGTGGCGGTTGTTGAAGTCCGGATCGTCGAGGTCGCCGACGGTGTGCGCGATCAGACCCGGTGGGGCCACGCTCATGCGCACCTCGCCGCCTTCGGCGAATACGCCGCCGGCGATCAGATAGTCGGCAGCGCGCTCGAGCACCAGCTGCGCGTTGAACACCGCATCCTGCGGCACATTGCGGATCGACAGATCGGGTCGTGCGAACTTGCGCAGGCCGCGGGTGTGCAGCCATGCGCGGCCCGCATGATGATCGTCTTTCGAGCGCAGCATGACCACTTCGTTGAGCGCGCGCGGCGCATCGGGCGCGAACATCGATTCGCGCCATTGCAGCGCATTGCGCAGGGCCATCGACTGCACGTCGAGTACTGCCACGCCGCCGGCATCGATGAGCGACTGGATGAAGCCGATGATATCGCGCAGGTACAACAGGTTTACCTGGTCGGGCAGTTCGCCGCGGATCAGCATCGCGTGCGGTGTGGCGCGCGCGGCATCGAAGGTAGCCTCGGCCTTGGCGCGCAGCAGTGCGCCCATCGGATCGGCCAGCGGGTCGGGCGCGGTGCCGCGTACGGAATCGTGCAGGTACACCTGGCCGCTCACGCCGGTGGGCAGACCGCGCGTGCGATAGCCGCGCGCGTCGATCTCCACCCCGGGCTGGAACGCACCGAACACCCAGTACAGCAGGAATGCGCTGTCGTCGACGGCCACGTGGTGCGGGCGCTGCCATGCCGCCGGCGGTGTGCTTTCCATCGCTTCAGGCGTCCTTCGTGTGCGCGTCGTCGGGCACGCCCAGCGGCAGCATCGGCTGCTGCAGCTCGATGCGCCCCTCGCCCGCGGTGATCTGCTTGAATTCCGCGCGACTGACCGAGACATAGCGTTCGTTACCGCCGATCTCGACCTGCGGGCCTTCGGTGATCGCGCGCCCATTGTCGTCGACGCGCACCACCATGGTGGCCTTGCGGCCGCTGTGGCAGATGGTCTTGATCTCGACCAGGTTGTCGGCCCACGCCAGCAGGTACTGGCTGCCCTCGAACAGCTCACCGCGGAAGTCGGTGCGCAAACCGTAGGCCAGCACCGGGATGTTCAGCGCATCGACGATGTCGGTGAGCTGCCATACCTGTCGTTTGCTCAGGAACTGTGCTTCGTCGACCAGCACGCAGTGCAGCGCGCCGTGGCGCGCGACGTCCCCGCGCGCGATCGCCTCGAGATCGTCGTCGCGGCCGAACATTTGTCCGCGCGCCGACAGCCCGATCCGCGACTTCACCGTTCCCGCACCGTGGCGATCGTCCAGTCGCGGGGTGAGGATCAGGGTGCGCATGCCGCGCTCGTGGTAGTTGTGCGCGCTCTGCAGCAACGTGGTGGTCTTGCCCGCGTTCATCGCGGAATAATAGAAATAGAGCTTGGCCATCGCGATATCGTACCGGAGCGCCGGTGTGGCGCAGGCCAGGTGCAGGCCAGGTGCAGTCAGAAAGCAGGTATGCAGCATAGGAACAATTCCTTCGTCACCCACCTCGAATGCGGACTCACCGGCGAGCGCCAGCCAGCGGGAGTGCTGGCCAGCGTATCGGCCGCCGGCAAGCCGCTGCTGGTCCGCTACGATCTGGCGCGGGTACGCGCGGCACTGCCGCGCAGCGCGCTGGCGACGCGTCCACGCACGCTGTGGCGCTATCGCGAACTGCTGCCGCTGCCACTGGATGTCGAACCGGTCTCGCTGGGCGAGGACATGACCCCGCTGATCGACCTGCCGGCGATCCGCGCGGTGCTGGGTCTTGGCGCGCTGTGGGCCAAGGACCAAGGGCGGCTGCCGACCGGATCGTTCAAGGCGCGCGGCCAGGCGCTGGCGGTGAACATGGCGCGGATGTTCGGCGCGCGCGCGATGGCGATCCCCACCAACGGCAACGCGGGCGCCGCGATGGCGGCCTATTGCGTGCGCGCGGGTATCCAGGCGCACTGCTTCGCACCTGCCGACACACCGGATGCGAACCTGCGCGAGATGGCGCTCAGCGGTGCCAGCGTGACCCGCGTCGAGGGCATGATCGACGACTGCGGCAAGCTGGTCGCCGCCGGCGAGAAGGAAGGGCGGTGGGTGTGTTGCGCGACGCTGCGCGAGCCTTATCGCATCGAAGGCAAGAAGACGATGGGGCTGGAGCTGGCTGAGCAGCTGGACTGGATGCTGCCCGATGCGATCTTCTATCCCACCGGCGGCGGCACCGGATTGATCGGCATGTGGAAAGCCTTCTCCGAGTTGGAGGCGCTGGGCTGGATCGGCCCCGCACGCCCGCGCATGTACGCCATCCAGGCCAGCGGCTGCCAGCCGATCGTGCGCGCCTTCGACGAGGGCGCGATGTTCGCGCGGCGCTGGGACAACGCGCACACCATCGCCCACGGCATCCGCGTGCCGGCAGCACTCGGCGATTTCCTGATCCTGCAAGCAGTGCGCGAATCGGGTGGTGCCGCGCTCGCAGTCGACGACGCCGACATCGTGCAGGCCTGGCGCGATAGCGGCCGCCGCGACGGCTTCGTGATGTGCCCGGAGGGCGCTGCCACGCTGGCCGGCTTGCGCCAGGCGATCGCGCGCGGGATGGTCCGGCCCGGCGCGCGCGTGATGCTGTTCAACTGCGCGACGGCGTACCAGTACCCGCTGCCGGACGCCGACTGAGCGGCCACGCCGCCGGGTGCATTGCAGCGCCAATCGCGGCGCGCATTGCGCCCTACTGGTTTTTCGGTGGCCGATTACCTGGCCGGCGCAGCGGCGCGACGTCGACGCTGCCGTTGCCGCCGCCCCAGACCGAGTCCTGCACGCGCCAGTAGTCGTTCGACGCCCAGTTCTCGTCCTCGAAGTAATCGGGCACGAAGCAGCTGCCGCCCCCAATCCCGTTGCCGGCCCCGTTGCGCGTGCCGCTGCAGCCCGAGTACGTATAGGTGCGCGCCGCACCGAGCAGGGACGGGCGTCGGCCCATGGTGCGGAAGGTCACGCGGGCGAGCTGGCTGGCTTGGCGCGGCTTGGCGACGGCGTCCCCGTATTCTGCGTAGAGCTTGCCGCCTTCCTCGATCGCGCGCGCCTGGCCGTCTGCGTCGAGCATCGCCCACAGCTGCTCGCGGCGCGCGACGAACTTCGGAAAGCCGCGCTCTGCTGCGAGGTCGGCCCAGGCATAGGCGAGCGCCAAGTCGCGCGACACGCCCGCGCCATTGGCGTAGATCGTCGACAACGCCAGCTGCGAGGTCTTGTCAGCGTAGCGCGCCGCGGACAGGAAATGCTTGCGCGCCCACTCCATGTCGCCGCGCTTGTAGGCCTCGAAGCCGTTCTCGCGGAACACCTGGTCGTAGTGATATTCGCTGATCGGGTTCAGCGTGGCCTGCTCCTCGCGGCTCAGGCCTTGCGCTGCGAGCGGGAATGGCGCGAGCACGGCGAGGATCAGGGGCAAGGCGAGGCCGGGACGCATACGGATCGCTCCTTGTCGGGGTGGGCTGCTCAGGCAAGTCTCGCGCAACCCGCCGGCCAGTTCGCGTGCCGGAAGTCCGGGGCGCGCCTCCCGGCGCGATAGACTGCGGGACTGCTCGCCGCCGGTCGTCCGATGTCGCTCAATCCCGCCCAGCGCGAAGCCGTGCACTACACCGCAGGTCCACTGCTGGTGCTCGCGGGTGCTGGTTCGGGCAAGACGCGGGTGATCACGGAGAAGATCGTGCATCTGGTGCGCGCAGGGCTGCGCGCGGAGAAGATCACCGCGATCACCTTCACCAACAAGGCTGCACGCGAGATGCGCGAGCGCGCCGGGCGGCAGCTCCGCGCGCTCGGCGGCGAGCATCAGCCGGTGATCTGCACCTTCCACGCGCTGGGTTTGAAGTTCCTGCAGATCGAGCATGCGCGCGGCGGGCTGCGGCGCGGCTTTTCGGTGTTCGATTCCGACGACTCGCGCGGTCTGATCAAGGAGCTGCTGCCGGCGGCGACCAAGAACGATGCGATCGACGCGCTGCGTTTTCTGGTATCCAGGGTCAAGAACGAAGGGCTGTCGCCGGAACAGGCGCTCGAGGCCGCGCGCAGCCCGCGCGAGCTCCAAGCCGCACAGCTGTACGCGGCATACCAGAAGCGCCTCGCTGCGTTCAACGCAGTCGACTTCGACGATCTGATCCGGGTGCCGCTGCTGTTGCTGGAAGCCGATGAGCAACTGGCGCTGGCCTGGCGCGAGCGCATCCGCTACCTGCTGGTCGACGAATACCAGGATACCAATCGCGCGCAGTACCGCCTGCTCAAGGCCCTGGTCGGGCCGCGCGGCGCGTTCACCGCCGTCGGCGACGACGACCAGTCGGTGTACTCGTGGCGCGGTGCGGATCCGGAGAACCTGCACGAGCTGGCGCGCGACTACGCGGCACTGCGGGTGGTCAAGCTCGAGCAGAACTACCGCTGCTCGGCGCGCATCCTGCGCGCGGCCAATGCGGTGATCGCCAACAATCCGCACCTGTTCGAGAAGAAATTGTGGAGCGAGCACGGCGATGGCGCGCCGATCCGGGTACTCGAGTGCAAGGACGAGGTGATCGAGTCGGACAAAGTCGCCGCCGAGATCGCCCATCGCGCCGCGCAATCGAAAGCGCCGTGGAGCGAGTTCGCGGTGCTGTATCGCGGCAACCACCAGGCCAAGGCAGTCGAAAAATCGCTGCGCCTGCTGCGCATTCCTTATCACCTGAGCGGCGGCCAGGCGTTTTTCGATCGCGCCGAGGTCAAGGATCTGCTGGCGTGGCTGCGCTTGCTGGCCAATCCCGACGACGATGCGGCGTTCCTGCGCGCGGTGGTCGCGCCCAAGTGCGAGGTGGGCGCGACCACGCTCGAGCGCCTGGGCGAGCTGGCCGGCAGCGCGCAGCTGAGCCTGATGCGCGCGGCATCGAGCAGCCACGTGCTCCAGCAGCTGTCGCCGCGACCGGCGTCATCGCTGGGCGGTTTCGCCGATCGCATCGAGCGCCTGCGCGGCATCGCCCATGCGCGCGGCATGGATGGACTCGCCGAAGCCCTGCTGCGCGAGACCGGCTACGAGACCCATCTGCGCAACAGCGCGCCCGACAAGGCGACGCTTGAACGCCGGCTCGAAAATGTCGGCGAGCTGATCGAATGGCTCCAGGAAGGTGCGCGCCGCAGCGGTGACGGGGTGGGCGATCTCGCCGCACAGCTGGCCATCCTCACCAATGCCGATCGCGACGATCCGGGCAATGCGGTGCGCCTGATGACCCTGCACGGTGCCAAGGGCCTGGAGTTCCGCCACGTGTTCGTGATCGGAGTGGAAGACGGCACCTTGCCGCACGAGGGCGGCATCGAAGAAGGCCGCCTCGACGAGGAGCGGCGCCTGTTCTATGTCGGCATCACGCGCGCCAAGGAGCATCTGGTGCTGTCGTATGCCGCGACCAGGACGCGCTTCGGCCAGGTGGTGCGACGCGATCCGAGCCGCTTCCTCGCCGAACTGCCGGCCGCCGACCTGCGTTGGGAGGGCCGCGATCCGCTCGCCGATGCCGAGGACCGCGACGAGCGCAAGAAATCGCATCTGGACCGTCTGTCCGCACTGCTCGGCGGACCCGGCTGAAGCATCGGCACGCCATACTCGGTGCCGCCTTTTTCCTGAACTTCCCGTTCGCCCCAACCCGGAGCTGCCCATGCTGCCTTCCCGCATCGCGTCGATCATCCTGCTCGCGCTGGCGTTGTCTGCCTGCGCGTCCGGCCTGCCGCGCGCGACTTCCGCGCCGGCCGATGCAGCGCCCGCCGCAGTCGCCGGCGCCAACGATCAGCTCTACGCGGTCGCGTGGCAGCAAACCGCGATCGAGTACCAGTCGCTGACGCGCACCGTCTATGCCGGCGCACAGCGTCGACTCACCGGCGTGGTGGCGTGGCAACAGCAGGCCAACAGCGATGCGAGCGCCGAGGTGCGCGCCGTAGCCGCCAGCTCGCTGTCGACCTGGAACGCCATGCCGATCGACGAGCGCGCCAACAACGACAGCGGCCAGCCGCTGGCAATCATCCTCGATGCCGACGAGACCGTGATCGACAACTCGGCCTACCAGGCACGGCGGATCGATGCCAATGGCAGCTTCGATCCCGACAGCTGGTCGGCGTGGGTGCAGGAACGTCGTGCGCATGCGGTGCCCGGTGCGGTCGAGTTCGTCCAATGGGCGGCAAGTCAGGACATCGCGGTGTTCTACGTGACCAACCGCGATGCGGCCGATGGCGCGGCCACCGCCGAGAATCTGCGCGCGCTGGGTTTTCCGCTGCCCGCGGGCGACGAGCGCTTGCTGCTGCTCGATCCCGCGCGCGATTTCGGCAGCGACAAGGTGTCGCGCCGCCAGCTGGTCGATCGCGACTACCGGGTGATCGGCGTGTTCGGCGACAACCTCGGCGACTTCGTGTCCGGTATCCGCGCCGACAATCCGACCCGTGCGCGGCGACTGGCCACCTATCGCAGCTGGTGGGGCGATCGCTGGTACATGTTGCCCAACACCATGTACGGCACGTGGGTCGATGCGCTCACCAACTCGTGCAGCGAGGCCACGCAGAAGGCGCCGCGCGACTGCATGCGCGACGGGCTGCGCCGCGAATGAGCACGGCGGGTGCGGCAGCGATCGCGCCGTTCGCCACCCGACTGGCGGCGCGAGTAGCGCGCTTGGGTCCGCTGTGCGTGGGCATCGATCCTTCGCCCGCCCTGCTCGGCCAGTGCGGACTCGAAGACTCAGCGCACGGTCTGTACGCCTTCGGCGAGCGGATCCTGCGCGCCGCGCGCTTCGAGCTGTCGATCGTCAAGCCGCAGATGGCCTATTTCGAGCGCCACGGCAGTGCCGGCATTGCAGCACTCGAACGCCTGATCGCGCTGTGCCGGCGCGAGGGCGTGCTGGTGCTGCTCGATGGCAAGCGCGGCGATATCGACGCCACGGCCCAGGCTTACGCGCAGGCCTACTCCGGCGCCCGCAGCGCGCTGGCCTGCGATGCCTACACCGTGCACGCCTATCTCGGACTGGCAGCCCTCGCTCCGGCCATCGATTTCACGGTGGCAGCCGGCGGTGGCGTGTGCGTGGTGGTGCGCTCGTCGAACGTGGAGGGCGCGGCACTACAGCACGCGCGCACCAGCGACGGACGCTGCGTGGCCGAACTGCTGGCCGATCAGATCGCGGCACTCAACAGCCAGTTCGCGGGCACCGATGATGGGCCGATCGGCGCGGTGCTGGGTGCGACCGCCGATGATGCCGGTGCGCTGGCCGCGCGCATGCCCGGTGCCTGGCTGCTGGCGCCCGGGGTTGGCGCGCAGGGCGCGAGCATGGTCGATATCGCGCGGCGTTTCGGGGCTGCGGCCGCGCGGGTGCTGCCGAATGTCTCGCGCGGCGTATTGGCCCATGGTGCCGAGCCCGCGCAGATCGCCACGGCACTTGCCGAACTGCGGGGGCAAGCCGCTATGCTCCGTCCCACGTGATTCCGATCTCGGTTCGTTCTGCCGCCTGGCACCCGGGTGCGCGCAGTGCAACCGCCAATCCCGTCATCCGATCAATGGGTTACAGCTCAATACTTAAGGTATTGCATTAATTTGCACCGCTAAGCTATTATTTATCCGCGTCGTGGCGGGTGGGTTCGATTTTCGTCCCCCACCCCGGCGCCGATTCCCCCTCCGGCATCGAGCCGGTTCACTCAGATGGCCGCAAGACCATCTGAGTTTTTTTTTGGGCGA
>JBBSDI010000176.1:0-7712 GCA_038249585.1 Lysobacterales bacterium
GCACATTGCGACGTGAGCTCCGAAGCCAGCGCGCAGGCCGCGATCGACGCCTCGGCCAGCCGGATGGGTGGCTTGAACGTGGCGATCAACTGCGCCGGCATCCTCGGTGCGGGGCGGGTGCTGGGCAAGGACGGCCCGATGCCGCTTTCGCAGTTCGAGACCACCGTGCGGGTCAATCTGGTCGGCTCGTTCAACATCGCCCGGCTCGCCGCTGCCCTGATGCAGGACAATCCGCCGGGCGAGGATGGTGAACGCGGGGTGATCGTCAACACCGCGTCCATCGCCGCATTCGAAGGACAGATAGGGCAGGCCGCGTATGCCGCGTCCAAGGGTGGCGTGGTCGGGATGACGCTGCCGATCGCCCGCGAGTTCGCGCGCATCGGGGTGCGCATGATGACCGTGGCTCCCGGCGTGTTCCACACGCCGATGGTCGACGGCATGCCACAAGCCGTCTACGACTCGCTGTGCGCCCAGGTGCCCTACCCCTCGCGCCTCGGAAAACCCGAAGAATTCGCCGCCACGGTCGCCTTCATTATCGGCAACCGCTATTTGAACGGCGGCGTGATCCGGGTCGATGGGGCCGTGCGGTTGCAGCCGAAGTAATGGGGGATGTGGTTCGGTAATCTGCAAGGCTGACTTGAATCTTTTGCGAATGCCGAATGGCGAATGGGAACGCCCGCAAGTTGCAGGATCGTGTCTCCCATTCGCCATTCGCCATTCGCTGCTCTCCCCCACCAAACCCTACTAGCCTGAAGCTCACCGGCACCCATGAAAGCCTACGACCTGAAGCGCGGCAACGTCGTCGAGTACAACGCGGTCACCTATATCGTGCGCGGTGTCGAGCGCAGCGCGCCGACCGGCCGTGGTGGCAATACGACCTACCGGTTCGCGCTGTACAGCGTGCCAGGCGGCAACAAGCTCGACCTGAGCCTGCGCGCCGACGACGACTTGCCCGAGGTCGACTTGAGCCGGCGCACGGCGACGTTTTCGTACCGCGACGGCGACAATTTCATGTTCATGGATGCCGAGGATTACACCCAATACCTGCTCGGCCCGGACACGGTCGGCGAACTGGCGGGCTACATTACCGATGGACTGGAGGACTGCCAGGTCATGATCAAGGACGAGACACCGATCAGCCTCGAACTGCCACAGCACGTGGTGCTCGCGGTGGTTCAAACAGCGCCCGAACTGAAGGGTGCGACCGCCACCAAGCGACCGAAGCCGGCGATCCTCACCACTGGCATCGAGATCCTGGTTCCGGAATACATCGTGACCGGCGAGAAGATCCGGGTCAGCACCGAAACCGGTGAGTTCGCTGGTCGCGCCTGAAAAACCCCTTTCCCGGCGCCGGCCGTTCGTTTCGCCGTGGCGCACGCGGTTGCCACGGGCGTCCGCAGCATGACCGCGCACCCGCAGCATACGGACGCTGGCGCACAGGTGACGCGTGCAGTGCTCTACATGGTCGGCAGCGCCCTGCTGTTCGGCATCATGGCGATCATGATCCGGCTCGCGGCCAGCGAGCTGCACCCTTTCGAGATCGCGTTCTTCCGCAACTTCTTCGGGCTGATCGCGGCGTTGCCGATCCTGTATCGGCACGGGTTCGGAATACTGCGCACCGACAAGCTGCCGCTGTACTTCATGCGCTGCACGCTCGGGATCATCTCGATGCTGGCCGGATTCTGGGCCTTGGTGCATCTGCCGCTGGCGCAGGCGGTAGCGATTTCCTACGCAACGCCGCTGTTCATCACCATCGGCGCGGTTTTGGTGCTCGGCGAAGTGGTGCGGATTCGGCGCTGGACTGCCGTGGTGATCGGCTTCCTCGGCGTGCTGATCGTGATCCAGCCAGGCAGCACGGAGTTCAGCTTCGGCACCCTGGTTGCGATCCTGTCGGCGCTGATGGGCGCGGCGGTCGCGATCAGCATCAAGTTCCTCTCGCGCACCGAAGCGCCCGACACGATCGTGATGTACACCACCCTTATCTGGGTGCCGCTGTCGTTGGCCCCTGCCCTGCCGTTCTGGATCTGGCCCTCACCGATGGTCTGGATGTGGGTGGCGCTGGCCGGCTTCCTCGGCACCGGCGCACACATGCTGTGGACACGCGCCATTGGACTCGCCGATGCCTCGGTGATCGCGCCGATCGGCTTCGTGCAGCTGCCGTTTGTGGCCCTGCTGGCTTGGCTGGTGTTCGGTGAAGCAATCGGCATGGCGCTGGTGATCGGGTCGGCGATCATCTTCGCGTCGAACTTCTACATCGCACGCCGCGAAGCCAAGCTCGCGCGGCGCGCGGTCACCGACCCCGATATCGTCTCGGAGCCGCCGAGCGCACCGCGTTGATGCCGATCGATGATCAAGGCGCGGCGGTTCGTGCAGGGGAATCGATGTCCTCGTATGCGGCAGCGCAAAAGCGCGGCGTGCAGATCGCGAGAAACACCAGTTCATCGGCGCCGACGCAGGCAATGCGCTGACGGCAGCCAAGCGGTATCACGACCACGTCGCCAGCACCTACTTCGGTTGCCGGCAAGTCTCCCACTTCCACCCGACCACGCCCCGACAGCAGCACGTAGCGCTCGGTCGTATCGACGAGCCGGTGCCAGCGGGTCGCGGTGCCGGGTCGTACTCGCGCGCGCGCGATCGAAACGCCCGGATCGTTGTCGCTGTTGGATATCTCGATGATGAAACAGCCTTCATCGAACCAGTACTCGGTCGTCGCATCGCGTCGAAGGATTGAAGGGTGCATGATCGACGTCCGGGAGCGCGCGAGCCGAGCATAGCGTCTGCTACGCTTTGCCGCCCTGCAAATGGTCGCAACGGCGTGCGTCGATACTGCGGTCCGCTGTTGACTGGCGATGTCGCGAAAAGCATGCAGAGCGCGTTCGCTGCGGGCGACTCGGTCTGGGAAGGCTCGCTCGACCTTGGCCGGACCGCGACCGAAGTAACTCTGGAAACCGAGGGTTGGCGGTGGAACGCACAACGCTATCCCTGGCCCGAGGGTCTGAAGGACCGCACCATCTACTACGCCGACGGCACCGACTTCCGGGCAGTCCAGCGCTTCAGCGGTGCGTTGATCAAGCTGGTGCCCACCGAATGGGGCGCACCCACCTTCGAGATCGATGGCATCAAGATGCTGCCCACCGCGCAGCTCTCGCCGTACGCGGATGCACAGCGCAAGGTCGCACTGATCGCACCGTGCGACAAGACCGTGCTCGACACCTGCGGGGGGCTTGGCTACTTCGCGGCATGCAGCCTCGAAGCGGGTGCCCAACACGTAACGTCGTTCGAGAAGAACGCCGACGTGCTGTGGCTGCGGGAGATCAATCCGTGGTCGCCGGATCCGCTCGACGCGCAGTGCATGGGCCGGTTGACGTTGACCCACGCCGATGTCGTGCACGCGATCGCCACCCTGCCCGACGGCTCGGTCGATGCCATCCTGCACGACCCGCCGCGCTTCGGCATCGCGGGCGAACTGTATTCGCGTTCCTTCTACGACCATCTCGCGCGGGTGCTGCGCCCCGGCGGCGGCCTGTTCCACTACACCGGCACGCCCAATCGCGTCAGCCACGGCCGCGACCTGCCCGCCGAGGTCTGCCGGCGGCTGCAGCAGGCGGGATTCACCGCGCAGCCGGCGCTCGATGGCGTGCTTGCCACTCGGCAATCCGCTGGGCGCAATACCAAACTTCGTCGACCTGACTAAGGCTTCGCGGATTGCCGCATGTACCTCCTGCCGCCCGTGGTGCTGTTGTCGCTCTCGGTGACCCTGGGCTTGCTGCTGGGCCTGCGCTACTTGCGTGGAGAGCGCAGCAAACCGGTACTGGTCGCAGCCCACCTGCTGCTCGGAATCGCCGGCCTGCAAGTCATGGTGCTCCTGCTGCGCGGCGCGCCCGACGGCTCGCGCTTGCCCGCCGGACCTGCCGGCAGTGCCGCCGCAATCCTGCTGATCGCGGCGATCGTCACCGGTTTTCTGACTCCCATGTTCAGTCGTCGGAAGCCGCGCAAGGTGCGTAGCACCGCGTTGGCATTCCACGCAGGATTCGCCGCCACCGGATTCGCGGCATTCCTGGTCTGGGCGCTGGGTGCTTGAGGCGAACCAGAAGACCGACAGGCCGCTCGACAGCGGGGGCCCAAACCGCAATCGCGGCGACCAACATGCGTGGTCCCGCGCGCAGCAGCATCGACAGCGGCTAGCCGCCGCGCTGCACGTACTTCCGATCGACGTAGTCTTCGATGATCCCCACGAACTCCTGTGCGATGCCCTCGCCACGCAATGTCATCGCCTTGACGCCATCGATGAACACCGGTGCGGTGGGTGCCTCGCCGGTGCCGGGCAGCGAGATGCCGATGTTGGCGTGCTTGGACTCTCCGGGGCCATTGACCACGCAGCCCATGACCGCGAGGGTCATGTTCTCCACCCCGTCGTACTTGAGCTTCCACTCCGGCATCCGCGCGCGGACGTGGTCCTGCACGGTCTTGGCCAGTTCCTGGAAGAACACGCTGGTGGTGCGGCCGCAGCCTGGGCAGGCGGTGACCATCGGGGTGAACGCGCGCAGGCCCATCGTCTGCAGCAGTTCCTGCGCGACGATCACCTCGCGGGTGCGCGATTCATCGGGCTCGGGAGTGAGCGAGATACGGATCGTGTCGCCGATACCCTCGCCGAGCAGCACGCTCAGTGCAGCCGCGGAGGCAACGATGCCCTTGCTGCCGATACCGGCTTCGGTCAGTCCCAGATGCAGGGCGAAGTCGCAGCGCTCCGCGAGGTTGCGGTAGACCGCGATCAGCTCCTGCACGCCGGACACCTTGGCGCTGAGGATGATGCGGTCCTTTCTCATGCCCAGCTCGATGGCGCGTGCCGCGGAGTCCAGCGCGCTGCGGATCAGGGCCTCGCGCCCCACCCTTGCCGCGTCCCAGGGTTCGGCGCGCTGCGAGTTCTCGTCCATCATCGCCGCCAGCATCGACTGGTCGAGCGAGCCCCAGTTGGCGCCGATGCGTACCGGCTTGTTGTACCTCAACGCAAACTGGATGATCGCGCTGAACTGGGTGTCCTTCTTGCGGCCGAAGCCGACATTGCCCGGGTTGATGCGGTACTTGGCCAGCGCTTCGGCGCAGGCCGGCTCATCGGCGAGCAGGGTGTGTCCGTTGTAGTGGAAGTCGCCGATCAACGGCACCGCGACACCCATCATGGCCAGGCGATCGCGAATCCTCGGCACCGCAGCGGCCGCTGCGGCATTGTTGACCGTGATCCGCACCAGTTCGCTGCCGGCACGCGCCAGTTCGGCGACCTGCTTGACGGTGGCCTTGACATCGGCGGTGTCGGTATTGGTCATCGACTGCACCACCACGGATGCTTCGCCGCCGACCAGCGTGGAGCCCACGCGCACGCCCACGCTCGGGCGTCGGCGGAGGAAAACCGGTTGATTCACGCTGCAGCCTCGATGGTGCTTGTGCGCAGCACACCATGATCCGGGCCGACGATCAAGCGCTGTCGGCGTTTGCGCCTATGTTGGTGTCGGCGCCTGAGCGGGCTGCGACCGCTGCATCTGCGCGACCAATGGCCTCAACCTCGGAATCTGTCGCAGGTATTGCCGCCGTTGCGGCAGCGACCGGCGTTGGCATCGCCACGCGAATGAACCAGGCGGACTGCTCGACCAGCGCGATTTCGGCCAGATTGATGACCTCGGTGCCGTCCTGTGCCGACCAGCGCGACGGCATTGCACGAAATTCATAGCCTGGGGCGTTGCGCTCGAGCACTGCCGGCGCGAGTGCACCGGCGACGTGGCCGCCGGCGGAACGTGCCGCATGCAACAGCACCCCACGTACCGACGGGCGCGGATGGTTGTAGGCATCCATCGAGCGCACCACCGCCGCGCGCGCTTCGCGACCCATCAGCTCGATGCCGGCGTCGACGGTTCCGGTGGACCCGATGCGAAGCCAGCGGATCACGCCGACCATCCAGTCACGCTCGTCGGCGGGTACGTCGGCCGGGTCGGTCGCGGCGGTCCCAGCGGCAACCGCCACCACTTCGCCGACCCGCGCGCGCACCGCGTCGACACGCTCCCACACGATGCGGTAGCCACCAAGGCTCTGGTCCACGACGCGCGCGCGGTGCACCTCGGGCCGACCGGCGTCGCCGCTGCCGCTGCCCCGCGACATGCTGCGCTCGCGCTCGGTCACGTGCACTGCGGTGCCGCAGGCACGCCGCACGAAGGTTTCGAAATCGACGCCGCCGGCAAGGAAATAGTGCACCGCATGCATGCCGACCAGCGTGTCCAGCTGGTGCCCCGCCGGCAGCCGGCGGTAACAGCGGTCGGGCACGAAGCGCCAGTTCGCCATCAGCCGCCGCACCAGGTCGGCGCTGATCGCCACCGCGGCGCCTCCGCGCGAACGGAAGGTCAAGCTGCCGGCCAGGCCGTCGACCAACGCCAGCTGTCGACCCAGTTCGGCTTCCAGCGCTGCGCTATCGAAGCTCAGGCGCGCGGCACCCTCGGCGCTGCGCTCCTCGGGCAGGTAACCCGGGCCACGGTCCTCGTCCAGCGGTACTGCGAATACTGCCTCGCCGGTCACCGCGCCACGCAGAACCGCCAACGGCGCCCACGCACGGGTCACCTGATAGGCCTCGTGGATCTCCTTCTGGGTCAGCCGGTATGGATTGGAAATCGCCAGCAGCAGCGCATGCGCGAACGTCTGCCGCGGCGTAATCGGTGCGCCGGCATTGAGCGGATCATCGACCCCCTTGTCGTCGAGCCGACTGGCCAGCGCGAAGCCGAACAGCGCATTGAGCATCCGCCACAGGTTCTCCGGCGGCTCGGCGTACAGAAAGTAGCCCTTGCAAAGTTCCGCGCCAAGGTGCGCGATGGCGCGCTCCAGCGCCAACGCCACGGTCTTGCCGCGCAGGAACGGAATCTTGCCCACCGGGCCGCACAGCTCGTAGGCCGCGAGCCGATAGCCGAGCGCCATCTGGCGCTGGAAATCGCGTGCGGTCGCGCCGAGTTGCGCCTTCTGCGGCGGCAGTGGAAAACTGGCGCCGACGATCTGGCGGTCGATCGCCTCGGCCAGTTGGGCGAGCGGCACGCGCAGCGCTTCGAGTGCGGTCAGGCGGCCGACCGGATCGAGGGTCATGTGATTGAGTTCGCGCAGTGCCTGGAACAGCATGCGCGCCGCGACACTGGCGTTGGCCAGCGGCAGCGCGTCGATCCAGCGCTTGAGCGCCTTCGGATCGACCTGGAACGCATCGCGCGGCGGAGCACGCCGCTCGGGCAGTCCTTCACCCAGCCGTCGATAGAATGTCATGGAAGCGTCCGCAGCCTGTCACTCAAGCCAGTCTAGCGGTTGTGCGCCCGGCTTCTGCAACGTGTTGCCATCGTTTGCGTACCACCAGGCGCTGCCGACGCGGCAACCTCTGCTGCGGCGTCTCGCAAGCCGCACACGCGCATCCGGTGCCACCAGCACCCCGCGACCAGCGCACCCTGCATCGCGCATACACAAGGTCCGCACTGCTGGGCTAATATCGGGCGCATGGCAGGGGTGCGCATCCGCGCACGCAGCCGGTTGCATCGCACAGGGGCGTTACGATGGCGGAGCGGTTCAAGATCGCAATTGTCGGCTCCGGGCCGGGCGGCAAGAGTGCGGCTGCACGGGCCGCCGAACAGGGCGTGTCGCACGTGCTGCTGGAGGCCGCACCGCACCTTTCCAACACGATCTACCGCTACCAGAAAGGC
>JBBSDI010000177.1:0-7668 GCA_038249585.1 Lysobacterales bacterium
TGACCAGTACGCCGCCGCCGACCATCTGCGCGGTGAGATAGAAGATCGACACCGTGATGGTGCTGATCGCCGCTACCGTCTTGGCTTTCTTCGGCTCGTCGCGGAACGCGAGGATGTCGCCCAGCGTGTACTTGCCGATGTTGCGGCACGGTTCGGCGATCAACAGCGACACCGTGATGCAGGCCACCAGCCAGCCGACCGAATACATGAACCCGTCGTAGCCGTAGAGGCTGATCAAGCCCGCGATGCCGAGAAAGCTCGCCGCCGAAAGACAGTCGCCGGCGATCGACAAGCCGTTCTGGATGCCGCAGATCGAACGGCCCGCGGCGTAGAACTGCTGTGCGTCCTTGACCCGTCGCGCGGCGAGGCGGGTCACGAATATGGTCAGCGCGATGATCGCGCCGAACACGGTGAAGGTCAGCCAGCGGAATTGCGCTGCGACCACGCCAGCCGTGGCCGCAGATTGCGCGAGCACCGCACCCGGCGCCGATAGCACCAGGCCGAGCATCATCGACTGCGAGCCCGGCGCGCTCACCGTGGTGCTCCGACGATATTCAGCGCATCGCGGTTGCTCTCGGCGGCCAGCGTGTCGAATTGCGCGCTTGCGCCGCGCGCGCAGAAGAACGCCACGCCTCAGGCCACCAGGAGCTCCGACCACGTGGACAGCAGACCGATGTTGATCGGTCCCCACACCGTGATCTTGAACAGATCCGTTGCATAGGCCGCGCCGATCGGCAGCAGGAATCAGTAGATCACCGAGAACAGCATCAAGCCCCACGGGAAGCGGTTTTTTGCCCGTATGCAGGTCGCGGAAGCGCGGACCGGCATTCACCGCCGCCCAGTCGACGGTCTTGGCAGGCATGACCATGGTGTCGTCCCCTGCGCGCAGGCAGCCACGGCCTGGGCGCATCTGCGCGACGCGCCCCGATACGCATACTGATCCCTTCGCACCAGCGTAGCCGGCAGCCCTTGGTCGCACCCGCGCGCACTCCTCGATCCCCACAAGCCCGCGGGGCCCCAGTTCGCGGATGAGTTTGCGCGCAGGCTCGGTGTACGCTCGGCGCGGGGAGGGTGAAGCATGCTCAGTGGCTGGACACTGATCGCGGTCTGCATTGCCTATCTGGGCGTGCTGTTCGTGGTCGCCTGGGCGGGCGACCGTCGGCCGCTGTATCCGACCCGTGCGTGGTTGCGTCCACACGTCTATGCGCTGGCGCTTGCGGTGTACTGCACCAGTTGGACGTTCTACGGCGCGGTCGGCAGTGCCGCGACCAGCGGCATCAACTATCTGGCGATCTACTTGGGCCCGGCACTGCTGTTCATCGCCTTCAGCGGCTTGTTCCGCCGCGTGGTGACCATTACCCACGAGCGCAACATCACATCGATCGCGGATTTCATCGCCTCGCGCTACGGCAAGAGCCGGCATCTGGCCGCACTGGTGACCTTGATCGCGCTGACCGCCGCGGTGCCGTACGTCGCACTGCAGTTCAAGGCCGTGGCGATGAGCCTGGAGGTGATGTCGGGTTCGACTTCCGTCGTCGCAGGTCCGTGGATCGCCGATGGCACGCTGTACATCGCCTTCGCCCTGGCGCTGTTCGCGATCCTGTTCGGCACGCGCGTGGTCGACGTCACCGAGCACCACCACGGACTGATGCTGGCCATCGCGCTGGAGTCGCTGGTCAAGCTGTTGGCCTTCGTGGCGGTCGGCATTTTCGCGTGGTTGCTGATTCGCGATGCGGGCGCAGTGCCGCCGCTGGTGCGCCTGCCGGTGAATGGCAACGATGCGCTGACCCTGTCGTTCCTCAGCCAGACCCTGCTCGCGTTTGCCGCCGCGATCTGCTTGCCGCGGCAGTTCCAGGTCGGCGCGGTCGAGTGCGAAAACCTCGGCGATATCCGCATCGCGCGCTGGACCTTTCCGGCCTATCTGGCGATCTTCAGCGTGCTGGTGATCCCGATCGCCAGCGCCGGACTGGCGATCGCGCCGGCCGATGTGCATCCGGACCGCTACGTGCTGTGGCTGCCGCTGTCGCAAGGCCACGACCTGCTGGCGCTGTTCGCCTTCCTCGGCGGCTTCTCGGCGGCTACCGGCATGATCATCGTCGAGAGCGTGGCGTTGGCGACCATGGTGTCCAACGAGCTGGTGATGCCGACCCTGGCGCGCATTCGCCGCATCCGCCTCGCCGAGCGCGGCGATCTGTCGCGCATCGTGCTGTGGGTGCGGCGGGTGGCGATCGTGAGCCTGCTGATGGCCGCGTTCGGCTACTACCGCATGTCGGATGCGTTTCCGAACCTTGCCTCGGTCGGACTGCTGGCATTCGTGGCGGTCGCGCAGTTCATGCCCGCCATTGTCGCCGGACTCTACTTGCGCGGTGCCAGCGCTGCCGGCGCCAAGGCGGGTTTGCTGGCCGGCTTCGTGGTCTGGCTCTACACGCTGTTCCTGCCGACCTTGGCCGGCAGCGGCTGGCTGCCGGCGAGCTGGCTGATCGAAGGACCCTCCGCAATCGGCTGGCTGCGCCCGCACGCGCTGTTCGGGCTCGATGCGCTCGATCCGGTGACCCATGGTGCGCTGTGGTCGCTCACGGCCAACGTGCTCGCGTTTGCGCTGGTATCGAGCCTGCGTGGACCCTCGGTCAGCGAGCGCTTTCGTGCACGCGCGTTTCTGGTGCCCGCGAGCGCGGCGGCGGCTGCCGATGCGCGCATCGCCGGTCGCGCCAGCGTCGGCGACCTGCTCGATCTGGCCGCACGCATCCTCGGCGAAGATGCAGCGCAGCGGGCGCTCGACGACTTCGAACGCCAGCGTGGCCGCGCCGCGCCGCGCGAAGCCACCGCCGATCGCGCGCTGCTGCAGCATGTCGAGCGCGTGCTGGCTGGCGCGCTGGGTGCTACGTCGGCGCGCCTGGTGCTGACCTCGGCCCTGCGCGGCAGCGGCATGGAGCTCGACGAGGTCGCATCCTTGCTCGATGAAACCTCGCAGGAGCTGCGCTTCTCGCGCGCGCTGCTGGCGTCGACCTTCGAGCACATGGCGCAGGGCCTGAGCGTCGTCGATCGCGAGCAGCGACTGGTCGCATGGAACCATCGCTATGCGGAGCTGTTCGAATATCCCGACGATTTGCTCTATGTCGGCCGTCCGGTGGCCGACCTGGTGCGCTACAACGCGCAGCGCGGTTTGCTTGGGACCGGCGAGGTCGACGAACTGGTCGAACGGCGGGTGTGGCACCTGCGCATGGGTCGCCCGCACGTTTATCTGCGCGAACGCCCCGACGGGCGTGTCATCGAAAGTCGCGGCACGCCGCTGCCCAACGGGGGCTATCTGATGACCTTCACCGACGTGACCGACTACAAGCGCGTCGAGCTCGAGTTGCGCGAGGCGACCGAGCGGCTCGAACAGCGGGTCGCCGAGCGCACCGGCGAACTGTCGAGCGCGCTGGCCGCGCAGCGTGAGGCGCAACTGGCGGCTGAGGCTGCCAACCTGTCGAAGACGCGCTTCGTGGCCGCCGCCAGCCACGATCTGTTGCAACCGTTGAATGCCGCACGCCTGTTCGCATCGGCTTTGCGTGCACGGCCCGATATCGACGCCGAGACCGGCAACTTCAGCGAGCGGATCGACATCGCGCTGCGCGCCGCCGAGGAGCTGCTCGATGGCCTGCTCGACATCTCGCGTCTGGATGCCGGCGCGCAGCGGGTCGAAGTGGAAGTGTTCTCGATCGAGGAGATGTTCGAGATCCTGCGCGCGCAGTTCGGCGTTCTGGCCAGCGCACGCGGATTGGGGCTGAGCATCCGCGCCTTGCCGCTGTACGTGCGCTCGGATCGCCGCCTGCTGCGCCGGGTCCTGCAGAACCTGTTGTCGAACGCACTGCGCTATACCCAGCAAGGCGGCGTACTGCTGGCCGCGCGACGGCGCGGCGACATACTGCGTCTGCAGGTGTGGGATTCGGGGCCTGGCATCGCCAGCGAGCACCAGCAGATGATCTTCGAGGAATTCCAGCGCCTCGACCACACCGCACCATGGGGCGAGAAAGGTCTTGGACTCGGCCTGTCGATCTGCGAGCGCATCGCGCGCCTGCTCGGCCATCGCCTCGGCCTGCGCTCGAAAGTTGGTCAGGGCAGCTGCTTTTCGATCGACGTGCCGCTGGGCGATCCGGGCATGGCGCGGCAGATCGCGCCGGCTGCGGCTGCGGCAGGCGCGCTGCCAGCGATGTGCGTGCTGTGCCTGGACAACGATCGCGACATCCTCGACGGCATGCGCTCGCTGCTGTCGCGCTGGGGTCTGCAGGTACTGTCGGCCACCACCATCGACGAGGCCCTCGCACGTGTGAGCGAGCGCCGACCCGACGTGATCCTGGTCGACTATCACCTGCACGACCGCCTCGATGGGCTCGCCGCTCTCGACGCGCTGCGCGCGGTGGCCGAGGTGCCCGGCGCGCTGATCACCGCCGATGCCTCCGATACGCTGGCGGCGGCTGCACGCACACGCGGTTACTCGCTGTTGCGCAAACCGGTCAAGCCGGCCGCCCTGCGCGCCCTTCTGGCCGCGATGGCGCAGCAGCGCGCAGCGCTGCTGGCCGACGGCTGAGGCAGCGCCGACAGGCAAGCAACGCAGTAGCCGAATTCCGATCTGCCTGCGCGCAGCACCGAAGGCCCGGAGTAGAAACGGTGGCTTGCTCAAGCCGGCGGTTGGTTCGAATCGGACGCTGGGTCCAGACCGATGCGCCGGGCGCTACTCCGCGTCCTCAGGCGGCGCGCGCACGCTGGTCTGGTCGAGTGCCAGTTTGCCCGCGCGCATCACCGCCTGGGTGCGGGTGTGCACGCCCAGCTTGCGCAGGATCGCGGTCATGTGCGCCTTCACCGTCGCTTCCGACACGTGCAGTTCGTAGGCGATCTGCTTGTTGAGCAGGCCCGTGCAGACCATGCCGAGCACGCGGAACTGCTGCGGCGTGAGCTCGGCCAGGCGTCGCGCCGTTTGCGCTTCTTCCGGTTCAAGCCCGCCGCCGCGTGTCGAGTCCGGCGGCGCCCAGGTTTCGCCATCGAGAACCGCGTGCAGGGCACCGATCAGGGTCGCAACGTCCGCGCTCTTGGGGATGAATCCCGCCGCGCCGTGGGCCAGCGCACGGCGCACGGTATCGGGATCTTCGCGCGCGGACACCACCACCACCGGCAGGCTGGGACAGGTCGCACGCAGATGCACCAGCGCGCTGAAGCCGTTGGCGCCGGGCATGTTCAAGTCCAGCAACAGCAGTTCGGCCTGCGGGAAGGCATCCGCCATGGCCATCATCGATCCCACATCCTGTGCCTCGTGGATGCGCGCATCCGGCAGCGCGCTCGCCACGGCACCCTTGAGCGCCTCGCGAAACAGCGGATGGTCGTCTGCGATCAGGATCTCGCTCATGCCAGCGCTCAGCGGTTCATCCGCTCATGGACCAGCATCGGCACCACCATGGGGTCTGCGAGGGTGGAGATATCGCCCAGCGCGTCGTGCTCGTTGGCGGCGATCTTGCGCAGGATGCGGCGCATGATCTTGCCCGAGCGCGTCTTCGGCAGGCCCGGCGCCCACTGGATCCAGTCGGGTGCGGCGATCGCACCGATCTGATTGCGCACATGGGCGATCAGTTCCTTGCCCAGGGCCTCGGTCGGCTCGATCCCGGCCTTGAGCGTCACGTAGGCATAGATGCCCTGTCCCTTGATCTGATGCGGCGCGCCAACCACGGCCGCCTCCGCCACCGCGTGATGCGCGACCAGCGCGCTCTCGACTTCGGCCGTCCCCATCCGATGGCCCGAAACGTTGATCACGTCGTCGACGCGGCCGGTGATCCACCAGTAGCCGTCGTCGTCGCGGCGCGCGCCATCGCCGGTGAAGTACATGCCCTTGAAGGTAGTGAAGTAGGTTTCGATGAAGCGCTGGTGGTCGCCATAGACCGTGCGCATCTGACCCGGCCACGAATCCAGCAACACCAGGTTGCCATCGGCCGCACCCTCGAGGATCGTGCCCTCGTTGTCGACCAGCGCGGGCCGCACGCCGAAAAACGGCAGGGTCGCGGAACCTGGTTTGAGGTCGAACGCGCCGGGCAGGGGTGAGATCAGAATGCCGCCGGTTTCGGTCTGCCACCAGGTGTCGACGATCGGACAGCGGCCTTCGCCGACCACCCGGTGATACCACTCCCAGGCCTCCGGATTGATCGGCTCGCCGACCGAACCGAGCAGGCGCAGGCTCTTGCGCGAGGCCTTTTGCACCGGTGCATCGCCGTCGCGCATCAATGCACGGATCGCGGTCGGCGCGGTGTAGAAGATGCTGACCTGGTGCTTGTCGACCACGTCCCAGCAGCGGCTCATGTCGGGATGGTTCGGCACGCCCTCGAACATCAGGGTGGTCGCACCATTGGCCAGCGGCCCGTACACGATGTAGCTGTGTCCGGTGACCCAGCCGACGTCGGCGGTGCACCAATAGATGTCGTCCTCGCGCAGATCGAACACGCATTCGTGGGTGTAGCTGACCCACACCAGATAGCCCCCGGTGGTGTGCAGCACGCCCTTGGGCTTGCCGGTCGAACCGGAGGTGTACAGGATGAACAGCGGATCCTCGGCGTCCATCACCGCCGGCGCGCAGTCCGCGCTGGCGGTCTCCATCAGCTCGTGATACCAGCGATCGTGCGCGCCCCATGCGACCTGGCCGCCGCTGCGACGGACCACGATCACCGTCGCAAGCGTCGGTATCTTGCCCGACGCGATCGCTGCATCCACGTTGGCCTTCAACGGCACCTTCTTGCCACCGCGCAGGCCCTCGTCGGCGGTGATCACCAGCTTCGACTGGCAGTCGTCGATGCGTCCGATCAGCGAGTCCGGCGAGAAGCCGCCGAACACGATCGAGTGCACCGCGCCGATCCGCGTGCAGGCCAGCATCGCGACCGCGGCTTCGGGAATCATCGGCATGTAGATCGTTACCCGATCGCCACGCGCAACGCCCTGTGCTTTGAGCACATTGGCGAACTTGCATACCTGTTCATGCAGCTCGCGATAGCTCAGGCGGCGCGATTGCGCCGGGTCGTCGCCTTCCCAGATGATCGCGGTCTTGTCGCCGCGGGTGGCCAGATGGCGGTCAAGACAGTTGGCGCTGACGTTGAGCTGCCCATCGGCGTACCAGCGGATGCGGAAATCCTCCACCGCGAAACTGACGTCCTTGACCACGCTGTATGGACGAATCCAATCCAGTCTCCGACCAACATCGCCCCAGAATCGCTCGGGATTCTCCAGCGCGTGTTTGTAGCCAAGCTTGTATTGGCCGGTGGTGATGCGGGCATGCTCGGCGAAGGCGCGCGGTACTGCGTGGATTCTCGACATGACTTCCCTCCCAAGGCAGTTGGCGCGAAACGCCTCGCACCGTCCCGCAGATTGCACTGCATGCCGCAGTGCCGCAAACAGACTTTGGTCAATCGCGGCACCACTGTACGACCAAAGGCGAATGGCGCGCACCCTGCCGGCATGTGGAATATCGGCACCCACGCTCGGGGAGGGGCGTGCCGCAAGGCGCCATGGCGCGCCGGGTGCGCATTTCCATCCTGCTTGCATCGGGACAAGGCAGTGCCGCCGCGCACCGCGTAGCAACGCAGCGTTTTCGACCTGGAGAAGATCACCATGGCCCCGACCCACCTGCTTCGCAAATCCCTGTTGCTGGCCGCA
>JBBSDI010000178.1:0-7659 GCA_038249585.1 Lysobacterales bacterium
CAAGTGTGCGCCACCAGACCAGCGCGGGCCATACGCTGCGCGCCTGCGCTGCATCCTGCGGTAGCAATTTGCGGATGAGCGGGACGCCGGTTTGCAGGCTCGCGCGGGGCCCTCGCGCCGCGCTGCGGCGACCGGTGCCAGAGCGCCGACGAGCGGCGCGCACGGGCGCGGACTCAGCGGGTGACCACGTTGTAGCAGGGCTGGTACTGGCTGCCCGGCAGCTTCATGCGACGCTGCTCGACGAAGGCTGAGAGCAGCAGATCGAGCGCGCGCATGATCTCGGGATCGCCATCGATCTGGAACGGACCGTGGCGCTCGATCGCGCGGATGCCTTCTTCCTTGACGTTGCCGGCCACGATGCCGGAGAAAGCGCGGCGCAGGTCGGCGGCCAGCTCGTGCGGCGGGCGGTCGCGGCGCAGTTCGAGTCCGGCCATGTTGGCGTGGGTCGGCGCGAACGGCACCTGGTAGGGATACTCGATGCGCAGTCGCCAATTGAAGAAGAACGCGTCTTGCGCTGCGATCCGCGCCTCGCGCACCTGGGCGATGCCGCGGGTCACCGCACGCGCCACCGCGTGCGGTGAATCGACGATGATCTGGTAGCGGCGCGCCGCCGAATCGCCCAGCGCCAGACGCAGGAACGCGTCGATCTGCTCGAAGTACGCGGTTGATTCGCGCGGTCCGGTCAGGATCATCGGGAACGGGATATCGGCATTCTCCGGATGCATCAGGATGCCGAGCAGGTAGAGGATTTCTTCTGCGGTGCCGACGCCACCGGGAAAGATCACGATGCCGTGGGCGATGCGCACGAAGGCTTCGAGGCGCTTTTCGATGTCCGGCATGATCACCAGATGGTTGACCGCGGGGTTCGGCGACTCCGCGGCGATGATCCCCGGTTCGGTGATGCCGATGTAGCGGTTCTTGCTGCGACGCTGCTTGGCGTGACCGATGATCGCGCCCTTCATCGGGCCCTTCATCGCGCCGGGTCCGCAGCCGGTACAGATGTCCACGCCGCGCAGGCCCAGTTCGTAGCCGACCGCCTTGGTGTAGTCGTATTCCGGCCGACCGATCGAATGGCCACCCCAGCAGACCACCAGGTTGGGGTCGATGTGCGGGCGCAGGATGCGCGCGTTGCGCAGGATCTCGAACACCGCGTTGGTGATGCCCTGTGAGTCGGTCAGGTCGAAGCGGCCCTCCTGCACCTGGGTGGCGACGTAGACGATGTCGCGCACCACGGCGAACAGCTGCTCGCTGATGCCGCGGATGATGCGGCCATCGACAAAGGCGCGCGCCGGCGCATTGGCCAGTTCGAGCTTGATCCCGCGGTCCTGCTGCTGCACGCGGATCTCGAAGTCGGAGTAGCGCTCCAGCATCGCGCGCGGATCGTCGTTGCTCATGCCACCGGTCAGCACGGCCAGAGCGCATCGCCGCAGCATCTGGTGCAGTCCGCCCTGGGTGGCGTCGCGCAATCGGCCGACCTCCTGCCGCGACAGCACATCCATGCCGCCCAGCGGGGCGATCCGGGCATTGACCGTGGGGCTCTTGGAATCGTTCATCGTCGATGTTCTTGCGGGGCCGGGCATGGGCGCACCGGCACGATGGTTGGGAATCGGATCGGGATCAGCCGCGTACGGGCATTTCGTCGACCGGCACGCCGCCGGCGAGCAGGCGCGCATCGAGCCCGCGTTCGCACAGCAGCCAGGCGGCCGACGCGCTGCGCCGGCCAGTATCGCAGTAGACCACGTAGCAGGGCGATGGGTCGAGATCGGCGGCGCGTATGCGCAAGCTCATCAACGGCAGGTTGATCGCCCCTGGCAGACGCCCGCGATGGAACTCGTCCGGCACCCGCACGTCCACCAGCACCGCGGTATCGGGAATGTCCTCGACCCCGATTTCGCGCAGCAGCGGTCCGCGCAGGAAGCGGTTGAAGTCATCCACTGAAAGACGCATCACCTTACCCTCGGTCAGCGCACGCACGGTGGCGCTGCGCGGGTGTCCGGACAGCAGCGCCTCTTCGCCGAAGCCCTGCCCTGCGCCGAGCTTGGCCAGCTCATCGAGCTTGCCGGCAGCATTCTTGAGCAGCACGTGGACGCGCCCGGCGGTAATCACATAGTAGGCATCGCCCGGTTCACCTTGGCGCACGAGCAGTTCACCGGCCTTGAAGGCGTGCGGCTTCATCGCGGCAAACAGCTGCGCGATGCTGGCCGGCGGGATGCGCTCGAATGCCGGACCACGCAGCATCGCACCCATCCAGTCGTCGTCGGCGGCGCTCTCGTCGGTGGCCAGATCGACCACCTCGACGCAGCTGGACTGCGACCAGGTCAGCAGCATGTCCAGTCGCTCGCGATCCACCAGCAGGACCCGACACGTGCCCAACGCGGTGCCGGTAGTCGCCCGCCTCGCGCCTTGGGCCAGTGCGTGGCTGGCCTCGGGCGATCCTGCGGCCAATGTACGCACGCCGGCTTCGTCGACCAGCTCGACTTCGCCCGCGAGCAGCCAGACCGTGGTCCTGGCGGCCTCGCCACGCGCGAAGATGACCTGTCCGGTCTGGTAGTTGCCGGTTCGCGCGATGCGCGCGATCTGGGCGCGGTCGCCGGCAGACAGCGCGTTCAGCGGCACCAGGCCGCGCAGGATCTGATCGGTAACCATGGACTCGGAACAAACCCTGTGGTGCGACTTGGCTGCTACCAATGCCAAAACCGCGCGCACGGGTCAAGGCGCGGTGCAGCTGATCGCCAAAGCAAACGGCCGGCTTGCGCCGGCCGTTGCCTGTTGCGTGCCGATCCGGCGGGATCAGAACTCGTAGCGGAAACCGACCTGCACGGCCCAGCGCGACTCGGCCACGCCGTCGCGACGACCCGGGCGCGGGAAAGTCTCTGCGCCGGTGCCTTCGTTGACGAAGTTGGCCACGTCATACACGACCTGACCGGCAGCATTTACGCCGGCGAAGCGCGCGATCTGCTGGTTGTAGGGGAAGCCGACTTCGTCGATCTGGCCCCAATCCTCATTGATCAGGTTGCCGATGTTCTGGATGTCGACGAACACCACCGCCTTGTTGTCGCCGAAGAAGCCCGGCAGGTCCTGGCTGATGCGCAGGTCGAACTGGTTGACGTTCGGCGAGTTCTCCGAGTTGCGTGTGGCGACCTGGCCCTGACCGTCGTTCAGGCCCGGAACCTCGGCGACGAAGCGCGCGAAGGCAGCGCGATCGGCGGCCGAAGAATTGGCCGAGTATGCGATGCCCGACAGGTCCGGAATCGCGAACAGATCGTTGCCATTGATGCCGTCGCCGTTGGCGTCGCCCACGAAGGTGAAGCTGTACGGGCGACCCTCGCGACCGTCGTAGAACAGGCCGAAGGTGGTCGGATAGTCCTGGAAGAAGCGGAAGCGCTTGGTCAACAGACCCTGGTAGCGATCGCGGGTCTCGTAGATCGAGGTGCCCACTTCGTCGTCGTTGGGATTGAACACCGCGCGATTGCTGTAGTTCGAGAACGCCACCGAAGAAGTACCCGGATTCACATCGGTCGAGCGGCCATAGGTATACGCCACCTTGGCGGCCCAATCGTCGGCAAACGGCTTTTCCAGGGCCAAGGTGAAGTTACTCGCTGCACCACCCCCGGTGTTCGACAGCAAAAGCACATTGTCGAACGCAAGATTGCGGCCGGCACGGTTGCTGTTGCCGGTCAGCGGCCCGGTTGCGCCGAAGCGCAACGGATCCAGCGAGGTCCAGTACGTCAAGCGACCATCCGGCAACACGCCACGCGCAGCGCCCAGATTGAGGTTCTCGTAGCGGATGCCTTTGCGAACCACGGTGCGCAGGTACTCGGCACTGGCGACCACGCCGTACCAGGGCAGCTCGTGCTCGAACGCCAGGTTCATCTTCCACACGGTCGGCTGGCTGAAATCCGGCGACAGGATGTCGACCAGCGAGGCTGGCGGGGTGCCGGTCGGGCGCAACGGGTTGTCCGGGTCGGCCGAAAAACCGGTCCCGGAGCCCACCGGAAGCACGGTCGTGAGCACACCCGGATTCGAGTAGGTGTTGGACAGCCAGACCAGCGGGCCGGAGCCCTGGAACAGGCCGAAGCCGCCGCGCAACTGGGTCGCACGCTCGCTGTCGAAGGTGTAGTTGAAGCCCACGCGCGGCTGCACGGTGGTCTCGCCGTCGGCGGTGACCGTGTTGTCGAAACCGAAGGCCGTCAGCGCACGGGCGTTGAAGGCCGGCTCGTCATTGGCAATCAGCTGGTCGATGCGAGCGCCGTAGGACAGGGTCAGGTTCGAGTTGACCGTCCAGGTGTCCTGCAGGAACACGCCGAGGGTTGCCAGCTTGAACTGGGCGGCAGCGCTGTTCACATCGCCGTTGATCGGCGACTGCAGGCGATATCCGGCGCCACCGAACGGCGAGCCCGCCGCCGAGAACTGGCGGTTGGCGAAGGCGTCGATGCTGGCGAAGTTGTACGAACCGAACACGTCCTGCAGGAACAGGTTGAACACGTCGTTGGCCTCATAGTCGAAGCCGAAGCGCACCGAGTGGTCGCCAAGGAACAAATCGCCGGCGAAATACGCCGTCAACGTGTCGACCGCAAGCTGGTTCGCATGCCGCGAACGCTCGGTGCCGAAGAACACGCCGGTGGTGTTGTTGTTCACGCCCACCCGCACTGCCGGGGCGCGCACGTCGAACAGCGGCTCCGAGCGGTACTCGGCGTAGGACACGTTGAACTCGGTGGAGAACACGTCGGTCCAGTTGCTGTACAGCGCAGCAACGTAGTTCTCGAAGGCGATTTCCTGCGTGTACCAGTTCGAATCGAACGAGTACGAACCCAGACCGATGTTCGGCAGGATGACGTCCGACGCGTCGGTCTTGTTGTAGCGAAACGACGCGCGGTGCTGCTCGCTCAGGTTCCAGTCGAGCTTGGCGATGACCTTCTTGTCGCTGTTTTCGCGATCCGGCACCACGCCTGCCTGGCCCGGGTCCAGCCCGAAGCCGCGCGCGATGGTGGCAATACGATCGAGGTCGGCCTGGGTCAGGCCACGCACGTCGGTCGCGGTATTGCCGCTGGCGATGGTGACATCGGGGCCCGGCGAGCTGCGCTGGAACTCCTCGTAGCCGACGAAGAAGAACAAACGATCTTCGATGATCGGGCCGCTGACATAGGCGCCGGCAGTCCACTCGTCGTCGAAACCGAGAAACTCGCTGGGCTTGTCGCTGACCATGTCGCTGTTGCGATAGGCGCCGTAGACCGCGCCGCTGAACTCGTTGCCACCGCTCTTGGTGACCGCATTGATGTTCGCACCGGTCGCGTCGGTCTGGGTCACGTCGAAGTTGGAGATGCCGACGTTGAACTCCTGGATCCAGTCGATCGAAATCGGCTGGTTGCCGGACGGCAGGCCGGAGGCGTTCAGACCGAACTGGTCGTTGGTCGGCACGCCGTCGATCTTGATGTTGTTGAAGCGCTCATTCTGTCCGGCGGCCGAGATCGAGCCGCGCGCCTTGTCGTTGATCACGATGCGCGGATCAAAGCGCACGTAGTCCTGCAACTGGCGGTTGATCGACGGGAACGCTTCGATCTCTTCGCGCGTGATGTTGGTGCGTGCACCCATGTTGTCGGGGGTGAACACCAGGCCGGCGGAGGTCGCGGTGACTTCGATCGCGTCGAGCGTGGCAGCGTCGGACTCCAGCGCGAGCGTCAGGCTGGAAACCTCGTCGAGGTTCAGGAACACGTCGTTTGCGCTGTTGGTCCTGCGACCATCGGCCTGCGAGGTGACGGTATAGGGGCCGCCGACGCGCAAACCGCCCGCGCTGAAGCGACCCTGGCTGTCGGTGGTGACGCTGCGGCGACTGCCGCTGGGCTGATGGACGATCTCGACCGAGGCCCCGGCGAGCGGTGCGCCGGACGGATCGGTGATGCGGCCGTTGAGGGCGGCCGAGGTGCTCTGGGCGAAGACCGGTGCGCCGATGGTCAACGCGGCCATCACGCCAAGCGCGAGTGCAGTTCGCTTCAACATGGGTTGATTACCTTTCTGGCTGGTTTGCTGCTGTCACGACGCGCCCCTGCAGGCGTGTCGCGGGATTGGTCCCCACTGTCGCTGTGCCTGCGCGTACTGCGCTGGTGGCCGGTCAGCGGGGGATCGGCTTGGTGCGGTGATCGCCGTGACCGTGGTCCAGGCGGCCCTTGCTGCTTGGCAACGGGAGTTTAACAACAACCGATGACAGATTTGTAACAACGTCGGCAGCGGCTTGAATAAGCCGCATACTTTCAATGGGTTAAGGCGCGACGCCGGGATGGCTGAGATAGCTGGCGACCCCATCGAGCAGCATCTGTACCGACAATGCCACCAGCAGCATGCCCATCAGCTTCTCGATCGCGGTCAGAACCCGGATGCCCAACCAGCGGAACAGGGTGGTAGACCCGAAAAGAATGACTGCGGTCCCCAGCCACGCGAGCAGCAGCGCCAGCGACCACTCGCCGATCCGGCTCGGATCCTGCCCGCCCAGCAGCAAAAGCACCGCCATGGTCGAGGGGCCGGCGATCAGCGGAATCGCCATCGGCACGATGAACGGCTCGCCGTCCGGACTTTCGCCGAACATGCCGTCGGCGGTCGGAAAGATCATCCGGATGCCGATCAGGAACAGGATAATGCCGCCGGCGATGCTGACCGCCTCCTGCCTGAGGCTGAGCACCTTGAGGATGAACTGGCCGCAGAGCAGGAACAAGAACAGCGTTGCCAGCGCGATCAACAGCTCGCGGCCAAGCACCACCCGACGGCGTTCCGGCGGCATGTCCTTGAGCAGCGACAGGAACAGCGGCACGTTGCCCAGCGGGTCCATGATCAGGAACAACAGCAGCGCTGCCGACCACAGGTCCATGGATCAGGCGCTCGCGTTGCGCAGGTCGAGCACGCTGCCACGCCAGGCCGATGCCCCTGCCCCCAACAACGCTACGGCGACGCCGGCAGTACGCTGCGGATCTTCGGCTGCGGGATCGCGATCGGCCACGTAGGCACGTGCGCGCAGCGCGCTGCGCAGCGGCGGTGGCAGCAGCCCATGGACGCGCACACTGCTGTGCTCCAGCTCATCGGCGAGCAGGCCGATCAGTGCCGCAAGCCCGTGTTTGGCCACGCCGTAGCCACCCCAGTAAGCACCACCCACGCGGGCAGGATCTTCCAATGCGGCCACGATGGCGGAATCCGGCGCGCGGCGCAGGAGCGGGATGCAGGCTGCCAGCAGCAGGCCGGGTGCGGCGAGGTTGACCTGCAGCGCGCGCAGCCACTCTTCAGCAGCCGTGAGATCGAGGGTGGTCAGGGCCTGGAAGTGCGCACTTGCCAGCACCACGCCATCCAGCCGGCCGCATTCGCGCTCGATCGTTTGCACCATGGTGGCGAAGTCGTCCGCCGTCGCGCCGGCCAAATCCAGCGGATAGATCGCAGGCGTCGGTGCACCGCTGGCGAGGATGCGATCGTAGAGGCGCTCCAGCGCCGGTACCTTGCGCCCCAGCAGCACCACGGTGGCGCCGGCGCTGCCAGCAGCCATCGCCACGGTACTGCCCAGCGCGCCAGTCGCGCCGACCACCAGCACCACCCGCTCGCGCAGCGCATCCGCCTCGATCGCGAGGCCGTCGCCAGCAGTCGTCCAGCGCATCGGCGAGCGGTCAGCCGTGCACGGCTTCG
>JBBSDI010000179.1:0-7644 GCA_038249585.1 Lysobacterales bacterium
ACGCGCGGCGGCGTTTCCTGCGACAGGATGCGGAAGGCAACACTCACGCTGGAATTGCCGCCGCGCTCGAGCAGTTGTTCGACCACCAGATCGGCCGGCCACTCGATCGGCAGCCGGTAGTTGATGCTCTGCGCTGCAACCACCGGGCCGATATCTTCATCTTTCCAGCCGCGATCGAAGGTGGCGAACCAGCGCAGGCGCGCTTCTTCGACGTAGGTCGCGAACGTCGCATTGTTGACGTGGTTGAAGGCGTCCATGTCTCCCCAGCGCACCGAGATCGGCACCGTCAACAGATAGCGTTCGTCGCTCATGCAGCCACCTTGCGTCGTTTGATCCCCAGGACCGGCGCCAGGAAGCGGCCGGTATGCGAAGCTGCCGTACGGGCGATTTCCTCCGGCGTGCCTGCGGCTAGGATACTGCCTCCGCGATCGCCGCCCTCGGGCCCCAGGTCGATTACCCAGTCGGCGGTCTTGATCACGTCGAGATTGTGTTCGATCACCACCACCGTATTGCCCTCGTCGCGCAGCCGGTGCAGCACCACCAGCAGTTGTTCGATGTCGTGGAAGTGCAGCCCGGTGGTCGGCTCGTCGAGAATGTACAGGGTTTGACCGGTGTCGCGGCGCGACAGTTCGCGCGACAGCTTGACCCGCTGCGCCTCGCCGCCCGACAGGGTGGTCGCGCTCTGGCCGAGCTTGATGTACGACAGACCGACCGCCATCAGGGTTTCGAGTTTGCGCGCCAGGGTCGGCACCGGTTCGAACAGCTTGTGCGCGTCCTCGACCGTCATCGCCAGCACGTCGCTGATGTTGTAGCCCTTGTACTTGATCTCCAGCGTCTCGCGGTTGTAGCGCTTGGCCGCGCACACGTCGCAGGGCACGTAGACGTCGGGCAGGAAGTGCATCTCGACCTTGATCATGCCGTCGCCCTGGCAGGCCTCGCAGCGACCGCCCTTGACGTTGAACGAGAAGCGCCCGGCCTCGTAGCCGCGCTGGCGCGACTCCGGCACCTGTGCGTAGAGCTCGCGCAGCGGGGTGAACAAACCGGTATAGGTCGCCGGATTGGAGCGTGGCGTGCGCCCGATCGGCGACTGGTCGATGTCGACGACCTTGTCGAAGAAGCTCTTCATGCCCTCGACCTTGCGGTGCGCGGCAGCCTGCTCGTTGGCGCCGTTCAACTCGCTCGCGGCGAGGCGGAACAGGGTGTCGTTGATCAGGGTCGACTTGCCCGAGCCCGACACGCCGGTCACGCATACGAACAGGCCGGCCGGGATCTCCAGGTCGACGTCCTTGAGATTGTTGCCGCTGCAGCCGAGCACGCGCAGGGTGCGCTTGGGATCGGGCGTGCGGCGTTTCTTCGGCACCTCGATGCGGCGTGTGCCGGACAGGAACTGGCCGGTGACCGAGTCCGGCGCGCGCATGATGTCGGCCATCGTGCCCTGTGCCACGACCCGCCCACCGTGCACGCCGGCGCCGGGTCCGATGTCGACCACGTGGTCGGCCATCCGGATCGCGTCCTCGTCGTGTTCGACCACGATCACCGTATTGCCGAGATCGCGTAGGCGGGTGAGGGTGCCGAGCAGGCGCTCGTTGTCGCGCTGGTGCAGGCCGATGCTGGGCTCGTCGAGCACGTACATCACCCCGACCAGTCCGGCGCCGATCTGGCTGGCCAGGCGGATGCGCTGCGCCTCGCCGCCGGACAGGGTGTCGGCCTGGCGCTGCAGGTTGAGGTATTCGAGTCCCACGTCGGCGAGAAAGCGCAGGCGCTCGCGGATTTCCTTGACGATCCTGGCCGCGATCTCGCCGCGCCAGCCGTCCAGTTTCAGCTGCTCGAAAAACATCAGCGATCGCTCCACCGGCAACGAGGTCAGCTCGTGCACGTTGCGCCCGGCCACGAACACGTGCCGCGCGGAGCGATTCAGGCGCTGCCCGCCGCAGTCGGGGCAGGGACGATTGCTGATGAATTTCGACAACTCCTCGCGCACCATCGGGGAGTCGGTCTCGCGATAGCGGCGCTCCAGATTGTTGACGATGCCCTCGAAACGGTGCTTGCGCGAATGGGTGCCGCTGTCGGAGGTGTACTTGAACGCGATCTCGTCTTCGCCGCTGCCGTACAGCACCGCCTTGTGGATCTTCGCCGGCAGCGCCTTCCACGGCGTGTCGATGGCGAACTTGTAGTGCTTGGCCAGCGAGGCGATCATGCCGAAGTAGTACACGTTGCGCCGATCCCAGCCGCGCACCGCGCCGGCCGCGAGCGAAAGATCCGGGTGTACCACGATGCGCTGCGGGTCGAAGAACTGCGTCACTCCGAGGCCGTCGCAGGTCGGGCAAGCGCCGACCGGCGAGTTGAACGAGAACAGGCGCGGCTCAAGTTCGGTCAGCGAGTAGTCGCATACCGGACAGGCGTAGCGCGAGGAAAACAAGTGATGCGGCGCCTTCGGATCGTCGACATCGGCGACGATGGCGACCCCTTCGCCCAGACGCAGCGCGGTTTCGAACGACTCCGCCAGGCGCTGCTTGAGTTCGGGCTTGGGCTTGAAGCGGTCGACCACCGCTTCGATGCTGTGCTTGACGCGCAGGCCCAGCGCCGGCACCGCGTCGATGTCGTGCAGGGCGCCGTTGACGCGCACCCGCACGAATCCCTGTTGGCGCAGGTTGTCGAACACCTGCACGTGCTCGCCCTTGCGCTCGCGCACCACCGGGGCCAGCAGCATCCAGCGCCGTTCGGGATCCAGCGCCAGTGTGGCATCGACCATCTGGCTGACGGTCTGCGCTTCCAGCGGCTTGTCGTGGTCGGGGCAGCGCGGGGTGCCGACGCGGGCGAACAGCAGACGCAGGTAGTCGTAGATCTCGGTGATGGTGCCGACCGTCGAGCGCGGATTGTGCGAAGTCGACTTCTGCTCGATCGCGATCGCCGGCGACAGGCCCTCGATGTGGTCGATGTCCGGCTTTTCCATCACCGACAGGAACTGCCGCGCGTAGGAGCTCAGCGACTCCACGTAGCGGCGCTGGCCCTCGGCGTAGATGGTATCGAAGGCCAGCGAGGACTTGCCCGAGCCCGACAGCCCGGTGATCACGATCAGCTTGTCGCGCGGCAGGTCGAGGTCGATGTTCTTCAGATTGTGCGTGCGCGCACCGCGCAGGCGGATGAAATCCATGGGTTCGCGGTTGGCCGTAGACAAGCCGACAATGATAGCGAGCGACCGTGGGCAGGGCGTGGTGGCCGGGCGGGGCTGGACAGGGAAGCGCTGGGGGCAGGCGGCAGGGTATGGGGCCCAGGGTACACAAGAGCGTTTAACTCGATGTATTGCCGGTATTTTCATCCCTGCCCGGGGTGGTACAAACAGATCGGGATACCAGCTGTTCTGTACCCTGATCCCTATACCCTGTTGCCTTCCGCCCCCCTCGCCTTGACGCGACCCCTCGCCCTCCCGCAGACTATAGGGCTCGTTGCAGGCGTAAGCCCAATAATAACTACAGAGGAATAGCCATGTACGCAGTATTCGTGACCGGCGGACGGCAGTTCCGTGCGGTGCCCGGGGAAGTCATCCGGGTCGAAAAGCTCGATGTCGAAGCAGGCGCCACGGTCGAGATCGACCAGGTCCTGATGCTCGGCGACGGCGACAACATCACCATCGGTACCCCGACGGTGAGCGGTGCGAAGGTCAGTGCCAAGGTGCGCGGCCATGGTCGTCACGACAAGGTCTACATCATCAAATTCCGCCGGCGCAAGCACCACCGCAAGCAGCAGGGGCATCGCCAGCACTACACCGAAATCGAAATCACCGACATCTCGGCGGCTTGAGGAGCACACGTCATGGCACATAAAAAGGCAGGCGGCAGTACCCGTAACGGCCGCGATTCGAACCCGAAGTATCTTGGCGTCAAGCTGTACGGCGGCCAGGCCGTGGAAGCGGGCAACATCATCATCCGCCAGCGCGGTACCCAGTTCCATCCGGGTACCAACGTCGGCCTCGGCCGCGACCACACCCTGTTCGCGCTCGCCAACGGCATCATCGAGTTCGCCGTCAAGGGCCCGGCCCGGCGCCGCACCGTCAGCGTCAAGGCGGGATGAGCTTGGCTTGACGGTCAGTGAAAAGCCCCGCTGCGTGCGGGGCTTTTTGTTTGCGGAGGGTGAGGTTGCCGAGGGCGAATGGCAAATGGCGAATGGCAGAACAGTCCTTTCGCACCGATTCGCCAGTCGAATACCCAGCGGCGTCCAAGGCCGAGGCCATTTGCCATTCGCCATTCGCCGTTCGCAACATTCGCCCCGTCCCCGCGCCCCCATCCCATGAAATTCGTCGACGAAGCCGAAATCAACGTGACCGCCGGGGCTGGCGGCAGCGGTGCCGTGAGCTTTCGGCGCGAGAAGTTCATTCCCTTCGGCGGTCCTGACGGCGGTGACGGCGGCAAGGGTGGCGACGTCTGCCTGCTCGCCGATGAGGGCCTCAACACGCTGATCGATTTCCGCCACCAGCGCAGCTTCCGCGCGCAGCGCGGCGGCGACGGGATGGGCCGCCAGATGACCGGGCCCGGCGGCGAGGACCACGTGATCCGGGTGCCGGTGGGCACCAGCGTGATCAACGTCAGCACCGAGGAACAGATCGGCGATCTGACCGAGAACGGCCAGCGCCTGCTGGTCGCGCGCGGTGGCGATGGCGGGCGCGGCAACATCAACTACAAGACCTCGACCAACCGTGCACCGCGCAAATCAACCCCGGGCTATGTGGGCGAGGAGCGTCTGTTGCGGCTGGAGCTCAAGCTGCTGGCCGACGTCGGCCTGCTGGGCTTTCCGAATGCCGGCAAGTCGACCTTCATCCGCGCGGTGTCCGCCGCACGGCCGCGGGTGGCCGACTATCCGTTCACCACCCTGCATCCGAATCTGGGCGTGGTGCGCATCGAGACCGATCGCAGCTTCGTGGTCGCCGATATTCCCGGCATCATCGAAGGCGCGGCCGATGGTGCGGGGCTGGGCATCCAGTTCTTGAAGCACGTCATGCGCACCCGACTGCTGCTGCACCTGGTCGACATGGCGCCGACCGTCGAGGGCATCGATCCGGCCGATCAGGTGCGCGCGATCGCCAAGGAACTGAAGTCCTTCGACGCGGAGCTGGCCAAGCGGCCACGCTGGCTGGTGATGAACAAGGCCGATCTGCTGCCGACCGACGAGGCGCAGGCACGCGCGAGGGCGATCGTGCGCAAGCTGCGCTGGAAAGGCCCATGGTTCCTGGTTTCCGCAGCCACCGGCGAGGGCACCCGCGAGGTGTGCTTCAAGGTGATGGAGTTCCTCGACGCACTGCGGCGCGACGAGCGCGAGGCAGCCAGCGCCTGAGGCGACTGTGTTGGCTGCAGTCCTTCAGCGGAGGCCGGCTTCCCGCAACACCACACCCGCCCCACGAAAAAGGCCGGCTTGCGCCGGCCTTTCTCAACACACCCCGGGCCCGCTCAGGCCAACGCGCGAATCTGCGCGGTGAAGCGGCTCTTGTGCCGGTTGGCCTTGTTCTTGTGGATCAGGCCCTTGCTTGCGTAGCGGTCGAGCAGCGAGGTGGCGCTGAGCAGCGCGCCTTCCGCGGCGGGCTTGTCGCCCGACTCGATGAGCTTGATGACCTTCTTTACTGCCGTGCGCACCATGGAGCGCTGGCTGGAGTTACGGGCGTTGCGCTTGACCGCCTGGCGGGCGCGCTTCTTTGCGGACTTGATGTTGGCCAAAGGAAATCTCCGGACGGGTTCGGGGTGTCAAAAAGGGCCACAAGTATCCGGATTTTGGCGCCTGCGGTCAAATCGGCGGGCGGTTTTCCAGCCCAACCGCCGCGCCAACCGGCGTTCTGCCGCAACCGGGCATCGCCGCGCCATAGATTTGCCCCTTGCCCCGCGGGCGATTCCTGCAATCCTTCGCCGGTCCCGTCCCCGGTCCCCGCCCGTGCGCCTGCTTCGCTCGACCCTGCTGTTCTCCGGCCTGACCCTGGTCTCGCGCATCGCGGGCTATGTGCGCGACGTGGTCCTGGCGGGCGTGTTCGGCGCCTCGTCGGCCACCGATGCGTTTTTCATCGCCTATCGCATCCCCAACTTCCTGCGCCGGATCTTCGCCGAGGGCTCGTTCCAGACCGCCTTCGTGCCGGTGCTGACCGAGTACAAGCAGCGCGGCGATGAGGCCGCCCTGCGCGATCTGCTCGATCACACCGCCGGCGCGCTGTGCGCGGTGGTGCTGATAGTCACCGCGCTGGGCATGCTGCTGGCGCCGGTGATCGCGGCAGTGTTTGCGCCCGGCGCGCTCGACGAGCCGGAAAAATTCGATCTGATCGCGCAAATGTTGCGCATCACCTTTCCGTACCTGTGGTTCATCTCGATGACCGCGCTGGCGGCCGCGGTACTCAACACCTACGGTCGTTTCGGGGTACCCGCGCTGACCCCGGTCCTGCACAACCTGGCGATGATCTGTGCCGCGCTGTTCCTGGCCCCACGAATGGGCATGTCGATCATCGCGCTGGCGTGGGGCGTGGTCGCCGCGGGCATCGCGCAGCTGGTCGCACAATGGATCGCGCTGGCGCGCCTGGGCGTCGTGCCGCGCCTGCGCCTGAACCTGCGCCACGAGGGCATGCGGCGGGTGTTCCGCCTGATGCTGCCGACCATCTTCGGCTCCTCGGTGGCGCAGGTGAACCTGCTGGTGGGCACGGTGTTCGCCTCGCTGCTGGCCACCGGCAGCCAGACCTGGCTGTACCTGACCGATCGTTTGATGGAGTTCCCGCAGGGCATGTTCGGCGTGGCGCTGGCCACGGTGATCCTGCCGGCGCTGTCGCGACGGGTCAGCGCGGGCGATCAGGCCGGCTACGCGGCTACCATCGACTGGGGTCTGCGCCTGGCGCTGCTGATCTCCATTCCGGCCGCCGCCGGCCTGATCGTGCTGGCCGAGCCGCTGACCGCGACGCTGTACCAGTACGGCAAGTTCACCGCCTTTGATACCGCGATGGCGGCGCTGGCCCTGATGGCGCTGGCTGCCGGGCTGCCGGGATTCATGCTGGCCAAGATCCTGGCGCCGGCGTTCTTCGCCCGCCAAGACACGCGCACGCCGGTGCGCGCAGCGCTGATCACGGTGGCGGTCAATATCGTGCTGTGCTGCGCGATCGTCGGCCCGCTGTGGTGGTATGAGGTCAGCGGCGCACACGCCGGGATCGCGCTGGCCACCGCGCTGGCCGGCACCCTCAATGCGCTGCTGCTGTGGCGCTACCTGCGCGCCGGTGCGGGCGTGCGGCTGCAGCCGGGCTGGCCGGCGTTCCTGCTGCGGATCCTGCTGGCGGTGGTGGTGATGGTCGCGCTGCTGTGGCTGGTCCGGCGCGGGATCGGTCCGTGGACGACGCTGGCCGCTGCCGATCGCGTGATGCACCTGGCATGGGTCGTACCGGCCGCCGTGCTCGCCTATGCGCTGGTGCTGCTGGGCGCGGGATTGCGGCCACGGCACCTGCGCGAGCCGCTGGCGGAAAAGGCCACGCCGCCGGGTTGAGCCGGCGCGATTGCTATACTCGCGCAACTTATGGGAACGATTTTCCGCGACGCGGACGGGGCCTGCCTCGCACCGCACGGCAGCATCGTGTGCATTGGCGCCTTCGACGGCGTGCACCGCGGGCACCAGGCCCTGTTGGCGCATGCGCGA
>JBBSDI010000180.1:0-7626 GCA_038249585.1 Lysobacterales bacterium
ATCAGGGTCGAGGCGGTCACATAGGCCATGGCCCACGCCTCAGGCGTGTCGAAGCCATAGGACTCGACGCTGTCGTCGACGAATTGCGCCGATGCCACGGGGGTCACCAGTTGCAGGCACAGCAAGCTCAGCAGACCGCGTGTACGCATGACATCAACCTTCCTTGATCTTGTGGGCGCGATGCAGCTTATAAGCTAGCGGGGCTGTGTTGCAGATCATGCAAAGCGGTGCAGGAGCGCATCCCGTGCCCGTCCGTTCCATCCGGGGATGCACCGCGCAACCGATCGTTGCGGTCGCGCGCGCGGCGCGCTCCTACCGACGTCCGAGGTGGTGTGGGTGCGCACCCTGTGGGCGACCGTTCTACCCGGATAATCCGTGCATCCGATCGTTGCGGTCGCGCGCGCGGCGCGGCAGCACAAACGTGCGACGCACTGCAGGAGCGCACCCTGTGCGCGACCGGAATCGCGGCAAGCATCGATGCCGTGCCGCAACCGCGGCGCGTAACCTCACCCCTGGTGCCGCAAGGCCTCGATGGGATCCATGCGCGAGGCCTTGCGCGCCGGGTAGAACCCGAAGAACAGGCCGGTGGCGACCGAGAATCCGGTGGCCAGCGCTATCACCTGGAAGTCCAGCGCCACCGGCAGCGCGCCCAGCCGACTGGTGACTTCGGTGCCGATGACTCCCAGCACGATGCCGATGATGCCGCCGCCGAGCGAGATCAACATCGCCTCGGCGAGGAACTGCAGCTGGATCTCGCGCGGGCCGGCGCCCACGGCCATGCGCAGGCCGATCTCGCGGATGCGTTCGGTTACCGACACCAGCATGATGTTCATGATGCCGATGCCGCCGACGATCAGCGAGATGGTCGCCACCGCACCGAGCAGCAGCGACATCAGGCGCGTGGTCTGCGAGCGCGCCGAGACCATCTCGGTGAGATTGCGCACGCTGAAATCGTCTTCCGCGCCGGGCGCGATCTTGTGCCGCTGGCGCAGCAGTTCGGTCAGCTGCCGCTCGACCTCGGCCATCTCCTTCGGCCCTGCGGTACCCACCGAGATCGACTGCACGGTGCCCGGGGGCAGATTGATCTGACCGGCCAGCCGGCGGCGCGCGGTTTCGATCGGCACCATGATCACATCGTCGGCGTCGCCACCCCAGCCGCTCTGGCCTTTCGACTTGAGCACGCCGACCACGGTGAACGGCACGCGCCCGACGCGGAACGTGGCACCCAGCGGATCGCTGCCCTGGAACAGCTTGTCGCGCACGGTGGTTCCGATCAGCGCCACTTTTGCAGCCGAGGCGTAGTCGCGCGCGGTCAGTCCCGAGCCGGACATCACCTCCCAGCCATTGGTCGGGAAGTAGTCCGGCATCACGCCGACCCACTGCGTGCTCCAGTTCAGCTCCGCATTGACGACCTGGGTCGCACCGCGAATCTGGCCGGCGACGTATTCAACACCGGCGACCTCGTTGCGAATGGCGACGATGTCGGCATCGGTCAGGCTGCTGACCGAACCGGCGCCAAAACGCACACCACCGCCACGCCCCGATCCGGGCCACACCTCGATGCGGTTGGAACCGAGGTTGGCGATGGTGCGATCCAACTCCGCCTGGGTGCCCTGCCCGACCGATACCATCACGATCACCGCCGCAATACCGATGATGACGCCGAGCGCGGTGAGCACGCTGCGCAGCCAGTTTCCGCGCAGCGCGAACACCGCCATCTCGAGGATGTCGGAGAATCCGATCTTGCCGCGCACGCCGGAGTCGACGGTCCACGGGCCGGTCTTGCTGCCGTCGGTGCTGTTCATGCTGCCTCCCGGGTGGTGCTGTCGGCCACGATCGCGCCATCGCAGATGCGCACCACGCGATCGGCCGCATCGGCCACCGCCTGGTCGTGGGTGATCAGGATGATCGTGTGCCCACCCATCTGCAGGCGCTTGAACAGGGCGAGAATCTCGTTGCCGGTGCGGATATCGAGCGCGCCGGTGGGTTCGTCTGCGAGCAGGATCGGCGGCCGGTTGACCAGTGCGCGCGCGATGGCCACCCGCTGCTGCTGGCCGCCGGATAATTCGTTGGGGCGGTGGCTGGCGCGCTCGCCGAGGCTTACTTCGGTCAGCGCTGAGAGCGCGCGCGACTTGCGTTCGGCGCGCGGCACGCCCGCATACGACAGCGGCAGCATCACGTTGTCGAGCGCGCTCATGCGGCTGAGCAGGTTGAAGCCCTGGAACACGAAGCCGATCTTCTCCAGCCGCAGACGCGCACGCTGCGTCGCATCGAGCGTGGCGATATCGACCCCATCGCAGCAGTAGCGACCGCTGCTGGGTGCGTCGAGGCAGCCGATCATGTTCATCAGGGTCGACTTGCCGGAACCCGACGGCCCCATGATGGCGAGGAACTCGCCGCGCCGGACCTGCAGATCGACGCCACGCAGTGCCACCACCTCGGCCGGCGTGCCGGGCGAGTAGACCTTGCCCAGCTTCTCGATCGAGACCACCAGCGGGGCGTCCATCAGCCGCTCACGGCGGCACCGACGATCACCTGCGCACCGGGCTGCAGTGCATCGCCGAGGATCTCGGTATGCGTCGCATCGGACACGCCCGCGCGCACCGCACGCGCGGCGGGCTTGCCGGCATCGAGCACCCACACGGTCACGCGACGCGCGTTGAGCACCTGCTCGAGTGCGGCATCCCAAGCCAGTCGCTGCCGCTCATCGAGCGTGGTGCGGAACGGCTCGAGTTGGGTCTTGACCATCTGCTGCATGCGCGTGCGCCAATCGCCACCGGCACCTGCGGCAGCGCCTGCCGGAGGACCACTGGCCGCACCAGCGGGTGCCGCCCCCGCGCGCGCGCCAGCCATCGCTGCCTGACGCTGCCGTGCGCGCTCGCGCATCTGGTCGAGCACCCCATCGAGCGCGGCCTGCTGCTGCGCATTCAATGCCAATGCCTGCGCCTCGCGCGCCAGGTCGTCCGCCCAGCCGCCGCCGGCACCTGCGGTCGTGGCGGGAACTTCGACACCTTGCGGCGTGAAGCGCAGCGCGGCATTCGGAACCCGCAACACGTCGTTGCGCCGCGCGACTTCGATCTCGGCATTGGCGGTCATGCCCGGCAGCAACACGCCATCGGGATTGGACACCTCGACCACCACCGGGAAGGTCACCACGTTCTGCAGCATGGTGGCCGCCAGCCGCACCTGATGCACGGAGCCTGCGAAACTGCGTTCCGGAAACGCATCGACCGTGAAGCGCACGGGAAGTCCCTCGCGGATCTGACCGACATCGGATTCGTCGATCGACAGGTCGATCTGCATCCGCGTCAGGTCCTCGGCGATGCGGAACAGCACCGGGGTTTGCAGGCTTGCGGCCACCGTCTGGCCGGGCTCGACGCTGCGCAGCAGGACCACGCCATCGACGGGCGAGCGAATCACGCTGTTGTCCAGATCCAGCTGGGTGTCCGCAAGGCCGGCGGCGCGCTGTTTGATCGTGGCCTGCGCCGAGCCTACGCGTGCGGCCGCCTCGTCGCGCATCGCCTGCGCGAGGTCCAGATCGCTGGCGGAGACGAGTTTGCGCGCTTCCAGCTCGCGCTTGCGACGCAGATCGACCTCGGTCTGCTTGAGCCGCGCCTGCGCCTCGATCAGTGATGCGCGCGCGCTGGCCAGGTCGGCATCGGCCTGCGCGCGGCGGGTTTCGAGATTGGCCGGATCGATGCGCGCGATCACCTGCCCGGCAACCACGCGATCGTTGAAGTCGACTTCGACACTGGATACCTGACCCGACACCTGGGTGCCGACATCGACCGTCGACAGCGCGCGCAGGGTGCCGGTAGCCGAGATCGACACCTGCACGTCGCCGCGTTCGGCCGCGGCCGTGCGCAATTCGCCCACCTTGCCGGAAGACTCGCCGCAGGCGGACACGACGAGGGCGGCGAGCAGCAGCGCTGCGAGGCGAATCGGGACCGCGAGCGCGGCGCGAGGTGGAGACGATCGGAACATGGCGTGGTTTCGCGATAGTTATTGCGCATTAGACCGTGAACGGTGTCGCCAGTGCATCAACGCATCGGCAATGCCGCGCGGCCGCAGGCCTCGCGTTCAGCGAGCGCCGCGCGCTTGGCACGCTTGAGTCGAGCGGGAAGGTGCAGGCGGTGCCTTGGGTACCCGGTATCCTCAATCGCTCACATAACTGTAAGGCCCGCCCTTGGCGAGCGCCGCGTTGTAGGCAGGTCGCTGATGGATCGCGCCCAGCCAGCGCGCGATGTGCGGATGCCGCTGGGCATCGCTGGCACCGCGTGCGTTGCCGGCCTCCAGCGGAAAGCTCATCTGGATATCGGCAGCGCCAAAGGAGGTACCGGAGAACCACTCGAACTGCGCCAGCTGCGACTCGATCCAGTCGAAGTGCAGCTGCAACTGTGGGATCACGAAGCTGCCCATCACCTTGTCGGCGATGCCGCGCGCGATCGGGCGCACGAAAAACGGCACGGGTGCCTCGCGCACGCGCTTGAACACCAGGCTCAGCAGCAGCGGATTCATCGCCGAGCCTTCCGCGTAGTGCAGCCAGTAGGTAAAGCGCTGCCGCTCGCGCGTGCCCGCAGCCGGCGCCAGGGTGCCGCCCAAGTCATAGCGCGCCAGCAGCGCCTCGATGATGGCACCGGATTCGGCGAGCACATCCTCGCCATCGGTCACCACGGGCGACTTGCCCAGCGGATGCACCGCGCGCAGTTCGGGCGGTGCGAGCATGGTTTGCGGGTCGCGCGAATAGCGTTTGACCGCGTAGGCCAGACCCAGCTCTTCGAGCAGCCACAGCACGCGCTGCGAGCGCGAGTTTTCCAGATGGTGGACGGTGATCATGGCCTGGCAGATCCTGTTGGTTCGCAGGTCAGCATCGCAGCTGGCAGCACCGACGGCAAACGCCAAACCCAGCTCGTGCGGGACACAAAGCCAGAGGGCCCGTCACCGCAATCGCGTAGCTCACCACCTTAGGGCGGGTCGCCCCGACCCGCCGTAGCCACGCGCGCCCCACCAGCGTAGGGCGGGTCGCCCCGACCCGCGGCCACGATGCATCGCGACATCGCGGACACCGAAGGCATGCCCACCAAGCCCCCTGACGACAAACGCTCAACCCAGAACGTGCACGGCCAGCTGAAACACCAGCCCGGCCAGCGCGCCAACCGGAAACGCGATTGCGACTTCGACCGGCGTGTGGCGTGCCAGTACCAGTCGCGACCACGCAACCAGCAGTGCAAGCAGCAGCCCGCATGCAACCCACGGCCACGCGGGCCACAGCAGGGCGGCGGCGAACACCGCGAAGGCCACATGCAACGACAGCTTGAGCCAGCGCGCGAGTCCCGCGCCCAGCAGCACGACGCCGGCGGCAACCAGCAATGCAACGCTGACCTGGATTCGCGCACCTGCGAGCCAGGCAAGCAGCGCGGCGATGGGCAGCGCAAACCCCAGCAAGCCGTTGAGATCGCGCCGCTCGTGTTTGCTGCTGGCATCCACATGCGCCCAGCGCCCCCGGTGAACCTGCACCAGCGTATAGACGACACCCAACACGGCGATCGCTGCGGGAATCGCCACGATCGACAGCGCCGAACGATCGCCCGGCGCTTGCAGCGTCAGCGCCAACCACGTCGCCAGCGGCAGCAGGATCGCCGGATGTCCTGCGATCGAGACTGCGCGAGCGAGGATCGTCAAGCCTGCAGACTGCATTCGTCCGCCAATGGGTGGTCGGCGGTTCCACCGCCCGGCACTCGGATGCGCAGCGGCTGCGTGTTGTCGATGCTTGTCATCCGGCGCCCCCGATCTCGTCGCGATGATAACGCAGGGCCGCGAGCGAACCGCGATGACCGGATCGTGCGAGAGCGCTGCTACAGAAAGACTGTCTCGCGTCAGCGCGGGAGGGCGGGACGACCTGCCCTATGGCGTGTGCCAGCCCACCATCGCAGGGCGGGTCGTGCCGACCCGCCGCCGCGATGCATCGCGACTACGCGGCAAGGCTCACCGAACCGCCTGACCGGCGCGCACGTCCCGTGGCCCAACATCCCCCGCAGCACCCTGCGCGAAGGCCGCCAGCACCGTGGCATGCGGCGGAAAGTTCAGCGTGCAGCGCTGGATGAAATCCGCAATCCGCGCCGGATCGAAAGGCTGCTCGCGCGGCTCCGGCGGGCGCAGCTGCGCGATGTCCGGATAGATCCCGTAACCACCGAAAAGGCAGTGCCACGACATCGGACCGAAGTACAGCCCGATGCGCTGGCGCTCGATCTCGGCGACCAGATCGTCACCACGAAGCCAGCACTCGATCATGCCGTGCAGCGAATCCGACACCCGCTGATTGGCCGCGGCATCGCGCCAGTACGCCGTATCGTTGCGCGAGTTCATCTTGTAGCGGCACACGATGTAATCGCGCACGCCTTCGAAGCGCCCGTTGATCTCGGCGTTGAACGCATCGCGGTGGGTCGCTGCAAAACCGCCGCCTTCGAACGCCTCCATGAAGCGCTCCAGCGTCTCTTGCACCAGGTGCAGCGCGGTGGCTTCGAGCGGTTCGATGAATCCCTGCGACAGCCCCACTGCAAGGCAATTGCGCGCCCACGGCTGCGCCACGCGACCGACACGCATCTTCAGGTGACGCACCGGCAGATCGGCCTCGCCCACGCCCAGGTGCGCGCGCAGCTCGATCTCCGCACCTTCAGCCGACAGATAGCGCGAGCTGTAGACGTAGCCATTGCCGACCCGATTGCTCAATGGAATGCGCCACGCCCAACCGCACGACAGCGCAGTCGCACTGGTCTGCGGCGCGATTGGCAGGTCATCGTGCGCGGATGGCAGCGCCACCGCAGAATCGTTGAACAGGTTTTCTGCGAACGACAGGAACGGCACGCCGAGGGTTTGCTGCAGCAGCAGGCTGCGGAATCCGGTCGAGTCGACGAAAAAGTCCGCCGCGATGCGGCGCCCATCCTGCGTATGCAGCGCACGGATATCGCCATCGTCGGTTTGCTCGATGCGCGCGACGGTGCCTTCCAGATGCGTCACGCCGCGCGCGGTGGACCATTCGCGCAGGAAAGCACCGATCAGGTACGCATCGAAGTGATAACCATAGAACGCGCGAAACGGAAACTGGTGCGCCGGATGCGGCGCCAGCCGCTGCTGCGCGAGCGCGGTGTTGATGAAGAACGCGTCCGGGTGCGCCACCACGTCCGCGCCACGCCGGCGCATGATCGTATTGAAGTAATACGCCGGCGCGCTGCGGTCATCCAGATCGGTCTTGAACGGATGGTAGTAGTGCGCGAAGCCCTCACGCGTCGACCAGCCGCGCGATTCGATCGCGGTCTTGAAGGTCGCATTGCAGCGCGGCATCCACTCCGACTCGGCGATGCCGAGCGTGTCGAAAAACCCCTTGAGTTGCGGCGTGGAGCCCTCGCCTACCCCGACAATGCCGATCTCGGGCGACTCCAGCACGCTCACCTGCACGGCAATCCCGGCCCAGCGCTTTGCCATCAAGCTCGCGGCCATCCAGCCGGCAGTTCCACCGCCAAGCACCAGGATGCGCAGCGGCTGCGTGCTGTCGATGCTCATTGTGCGGCAATCCCCCCGATCCGGCAGCGATGATAACCCGGGGCAGGCAGCGAACTGCGATGAGCG
>JBBSDI010000181.1:0-7622 GCA_038249585.1 Lysobacterales bacterium
CATCGAGGTCGGGTTCTACGGGAATGAGCGACCGCATGTGGCCGTGGGGCTGAGTGTACCAATACCGGTTTCCAGACCAACTCGAAGGCACTGCGCACGGCTGCAACGGCGCGGATATAGTTCGGCAGTGGCTGTGCCGCGCCGCCTGGACCTGCCGATGACCCGACTGATCCTCACCTACCATGCGACCCGACTCGATGAGTGGAGTCGCAGCGGCGCCGACGTGCTGGCGCTTGCGGCCGACCTCGCGCTGCTGGCCGACATGGGAATGCCCGTGCTGCCACTGTCGGACTTGCTGGAGCCCGAATGCCATGACGGCGTCGCGATCACGTTCGACGATGGCACCCGCATGGATGGCGAATCGATCCAGCATCCGCGTCTGGGACGACTGCCCTCGATGCTCTCGGTGCTGGTGGCCGCGCGCGCGCGCCTCGGCAAGTTGCAGGTTTCGAGCTTCGTGATCGCGTCCGGGCAGGCGCGCGCGGATCTCGATGCCGGCCTGGCGGACGCCTATGGCCCGCACATGATGTGCGACGACTGGTGGCGCGCAGCCGCGCATTCTGGCTTGATGAGCCTGGAGAACCACAGCTGGGATCACAACCACCCGCTGGTCCAGCGCAGCGCCCATCGCGACAATCGCCGCGGCAGCTTTCTGGACATCGAAACCCCTGCCGAGGCCGAAGCCGAGATCAGCGCCGCCAGCGACGAGATCGAACGCGTAGTCGGTCGTCGGCCACGGTACTTCGCCTATCCCTTCGGCGATGTCAGCGACTTTCTGCGCAACCAGTGGCTGCCGCAGCGCGGACCGCAGATCGGTCTGGAAGCGGCCGTCGGCACCGACCCGCGGGCGCTCGGCGCGAACGACAACCGCTGGAACTTGCCGCGCTTCGTCAGCGGTCGCGACTGGCGCGACGACGCCAGCCTCTCAACGCTGCTGCGGTCCGCGTGAACCCAAGTCGAAGAACCGCTTGTTTGCACGCGCTGGATGGGTACTAAGCGGCACGCAATGCGGTCGTGACCGGCATGCGCGCGGCACGCACTGCCGGAAACAATCCGCCGAGAAAGCCGATCGCCAGCGCGATGAAGGCCCCAGTGACCAAGAGGTCCGGCGTGACCCGGAACTGGAATACCAGCTGGGTGAAGCCACCACCGAGGGTCGACACCGTCATGCCGTTGAACAGCACGAAGGCGATCAGCGCACCGAGCAGTCCGCCGACCAGCGCCAGCAACATCGCCTCGATCATGACCGAGGTAACCACCGCAAAACCGCTGAACCCGATTGCGCGCAATGTCGCGATCTCGCGGGTTCGCGCCGACACTGCGGCATACATGGTGTTGAGTGCTGCGAACACCGCGCCCAGACCCATGATGATCGCCACGAAGACGCCGAGGAACTTGATGTTGCGGGTGGTGTCTCTAGTCTGCTCGGTGTAGTAGTCGACCTGGCGCTTGACCTCGACGTTGACCCTTGGGTCGACCTTGAGCGCGGCGGCGAACGCATCAAGCGTGTCCGCAGTCTCCAGCCCGACAAGAATCGTTGAATACAGATTGTTGCGACCCCACGCGGTCTGCGCGGTGGCCGCATCGGTCCAGATCTCGCTGTCGAAGGAATCGCCCGACTCGAACACGCCGACGATGGTCCAGTCGGCGCCGCGCAGGCGCACCGTGCGGCCGACTTCGAGTCCTTCGAACTGGCTCGCGGCACCGCGGCCGACGATCAGTTCCTGCAGGCCGGGGGTGTACTTCACGCCTTCGATGATCTTGAGGTTCGGCCGCAGCGGGAAGGCCGCCGCGGTCACCCCGCGCAGGGTGACATTGGCGCCGAGGGTATCGCCCTTGCGCGGCAGCTCGGTGATCACGATCAGCTCGCCGGATGCCAGTGGCGCGCCGGTTTCGTCGCGGCGCACGCCGGCGGTGCGCTCGGCGATCTGTAAAGTTTCCAACGAGACCGTGGAATTGAGCTCGGCTTGCGAGCCGCCGCGCAGCACCATGGCGTTGCGCGGATCGCCGCTGGCCGCGAACGTGGCCTCGATGCCGCGCGACATCGCGAACAGCGCGGTGAACACGCCGACCACGCCGGCGATGCCGACCAGGATCACCAGCGACAAACCGAGCCGCTGCGGCACGCTGCGCAGGTTCATCAGCGCGACTTCGACGATCTGCTTGAGCATGGCTTGGGTTCCTGGGAGCGTTGCGCGATGGCGTATTGGTAGTGGACGTTCAGCGCGCTGCCAGCGCGTCGACGATCTTCATGCGCCCGGCACGCAACGCCGGCGGCAGGCCGACGACCAGTGCCAGCACCAGCATCAATGCAATCGCCTGCACCCACAGGGCACCGTCGGCACGCACCGCGCTGAAGAATCCCGGCGCGGCCTGCGCGAGCCCCTTGATGCCGAGCTGGGCGAACAGCATGCCGAGCAGGCCACCGATCAGGCACAGCAGCACGGCTTCGGCGACCACCATCATGGTGACGGTGCCATTGCCAAAACCGAGGGTCTTCAACACCGCCATCTCGGGAATGCGCTCGCGCACGGCCTGCGCCATCGTGTTGCCGGTGAGGATGACGATGGTGAAAAACACCGCGATCAGGATCAGGCGCACGATCAAGCCGATATCGCCGATCTGCGCGAAGAAGCCCTTGTTGAAGTCCTTCTCGCTCTGTGTCTTGGTCTCGTCCGGGGAGTTCAGGAACAGCTGGTCGATCGCCGCGGCGACCTCGTCGGCCTGGTTGACATCCTCGAGCTCGACGGCGAACACGCCCGCATTGCCAGAGCCGAACTGATTGGCTTCGTCGAAGTAGTTCCAGTTGACGTACAGCTGGGTGGTCTGGTTCTGCCAGCTCTCGTCCTTGCCGTCGAAGATGCCGACGATATCGAAGGTCCACGCCATGCTGCCGTCTTTCTGCGGAAAGATGTTCGACTTCATCGGCAGCTTGTCGCCCAGCTTCCAGCCGTACTGATCGGCGAGTTTGCGACCGACGATGACGCCGGTGCGGGTGTTGGCGAAGGCCTGCCACTCGGCGTCGGTCAGCACCCACTCCGGGTAGACCTGGCGCAGGCGTACCGGATCGGAAGCGAACGCGATCGCCTGCGTGTTTTCACCCAGGACCCCGCCGAACCACTGGTCGTGGCTGACCGCCTTGACCCCGGGCACGCGCTCGATCTGCGGCATCAGCCGCACCGGCAGCGAGTCGGTGAACGACACCCGCGACTGCACGATCAGGCGCGAAGCGCCGACGAAATCGGCCCCGGCAGTAAAGAAGGTGCCGATCGCCTGCAGCAGCCCGAACAGCATGAATGCGCACAGCAGCGACAGGATGGTGAACGCCGCGCGGGTTTTCTTGCGCCACAGGCTGGCCCAGATGAAGCCTAGGTATTTCATGGGGGGCTGTCCGGGGTTGGGGTTAAGGTATTGGTGGTGGTGGACGGTTGTGGCAGGTCGATGCAAATGGCGAATGGCAAATGGCGAATGGGAGAGCGGGGCCGCGCCAGCCAGAGGTGATCTCCCATTCGCTATCCGCTATTCGCCATTTGCAGCTCTTGTCTTGCCATTTGCAGCTATTCCTCGAAAGTACATGTCTGCAGAAGAACTCCGCGCGTCACGCCGCCGCCTGCTCCGCCAACGAGCCCTTGTCCAGATGCAGGGTATGGGTGGCGAATTCGGCGGCTTTGGGATCGTGGGTGACCATCACGATGGTCTTGCCGAAGTCCTTGTTGAGCTGTTGCAGCAGGGTCAGGATCTCGTCGGCGGTCTTGCGGTCGAGATCGCCCGTGGGTTCGTCGCAGACCAGGATCTGCGGATCGGACACGATCGCTCGCGCGATCGCGACGCGCTGTTCCTGGCCGCCGGAAAGCTCCTTCGGCTTGTGTCCGGCGCGATCGGCCAGCCCCACGAGCTTCAGTGCCACCTCTGCGTTCTGGCGCCGCTGGGCGGCCGACAGATTGGTCAGCAGCAGCGGCAGCTCAACGTTCTTCTGCGCGCTGAGCACCGGCATCAAATTGTAGAACTGGAACACGAAGCCGACGTTGGCCGCGCGCCAGTTGGCCAGTGCGCCGCTGGAGAGCTGATCGATGCGCGTGCCGCCGACCGAGATCTCGCCGCTGGTGGGCTGGTCGAGCCCGCCGATCAGGTTCAGCAAGGTGGTCTTGCCGGAGCCCGAGGGACCCATCAGGGCCACGAAGTCGCCTTTGGCGATCGACAGACTCAGTCCGTTGAGCACCGGCACCTTCTGCTTGCCGCGCTCGTAGGTCTTGACTACGTTGCGGACTTCCACCATTGCGCTCATCGCTCGATCCTCATGCTTCCAAATTCTGATGGTGCGGCGAGCGTGCGCAGCAATGCGCGCGTCGGGTTCATGGCTTGACGCTCGCGCTCGCGCCATCGGACAAGCCGTCGGCGGGTGCGACCACCACGCGATCGCCGGCCGCCACGCCGCTGAGCACCTGGCGCGAATCGCCGGCGGTCAGCGTGCCGAGCGTCACCACGCGGCGGCTCAGGCGCGCATCGGCCAGCACGAACACCACGTCCTGATCGGCATCGCGGCGCAGTGCGGCTTTCGGCACCAGCACGCCCTTGGGCGGCTCGGTCGGGCCTGCGTTCGGATCGGTTTCTTCGAGGAACGCCACGCGTATGCCCATGTCGGGCACGATGCGCGCGTCCTTGACCTTGATCGCGATGCGCACCTTGACCGTGGCCTTGCTGCGATCGGCAGTCGGAATGATCGCGATCACCGCAGCGGGGATCTTCCAGTCCGGGTAGGCGTTCAGGGTGGCCTCGACCGGCTGGCCGGCCTGCACGCGGTTGATGAAGTTCTCGTTGACGTCGACCTCGATCTCCAGCGAATCCATATCGACGATGGTGCCGATGCCGGAGCGGGTAAAGCTGCCGCCGGCCGACAGCGGCGAGATGATCTCGCCCGGCTGCGCGGCCTTGACCGTGACCACGCCGGAGAACGGCGCGCGCACGATGGTGTTGTCGACATCCAGATCGAGGATCTCCAGCGAGCGCTGGGCGACCTGCACCTCGCGCTGCGCGCTGGCCAGTCGACCGCGCAAGGCCGCGGCCTGGGTGGTGGCCGCGTCGATGGATTGCGCACTGGCGAGCTTGCGCTCGGCCAGGCCCTGCTGACGGGTTGACTCGCGTTCGGCGCTGGCCAGATTAATCCGGATTTCGTTCAGCTGCGAGCGCGTCGCTTCCAGGCGCGCGGCACCCAGCGCGCGCTGCGCCTTGACGTCGACGTCTTCGAGGGTGGCCATCACCTGGCCCTGTTCGACCCGCATGCCTTCTTCGATCAACACGGTCTGCACGCGGCCGGTGATCTTGGCCGACACGGTGGCCAGGCGGCGCGCGGTGATATAGCCGGTGGCATCGAGCACGGAAGCTTGGGCCGGCGCGCCGGCCAGCGAGCGTGCGCTCGCGGTCTCCACCAGCAGCGCATCGGTGCGTCCGAAGAAGTACGCTGCAACGCCCGCGGCCACCAGCAGCACCACGACCACGCCCAGGATCAAGGGCGTGCGCGTGCCCGAGCGCTGCGCGGGCGCGCTGCGGTCGATGCGCAACTGGTTGAGCAGATCGGACTTTTCCACGGACAGGCTCGACGCGTTGGCGGTTGTGAAGTGTGCCACAGGGTGGCGTGTGGCCGCCGTCATCGAAAGGGCCGAAACTCATGGTGCGCGGGTGACGGTCGTCATGTGGCGTGGCGGTCGCCGGCATGCGGGGTCCCACAGCGAGATGGTGGTTCTGAGGCCAGGCGTGCGGTGTGGCGGTCGCCGGCATGCCGGCTCCCACAGCGAGGAAGTGCGGTGGAGGCAAGGCTTGCAGTTTCGAAGCGCGTGATTGGGTGGCTGGCAGTAGCAGCACTTGTTCGCTGTGGGAGCTGCCATGGCAGCGACCGCGGCATCGCGGGTGTGCAGCGGCACTCGGCACGGCGTCGCGCACCTCGGGCGCTATCCTTGCGCGGCCGTCAAGCACCGGGCTGCCGCATGTTCGCCTTCCCTCCGCATCCGAGCCCCAGCGTCGCCATCGCCGGCAGCGCGGAGCGCTTTCCGGTTCATCGCATCTATTGCGTCGGGCGCAACTACGCCGCGCACGCGCAGGAGATGGGTGCTGCGGTCGAGCGCGAGACGCCGACCTTCTTCATGAAGCCGGCCGACGCGGTGTGGAGCGGCGACGATCCGGTGCCCTACCCGCCCGCCACCAGCAACCTGCAGCATGAGATCGAACTGGTGGTCGCGCTGCAATCGGGCGGGCGCGATATTGCCGCCAGCGCCGCCCTCGATTGCGTATTCGGCTACGCGGTCGGCCTCGATCTGACCCGCCGCGACCTGCAGGCCGTCGCCAAGGCCAACGGCAATCCGTGGGACACGGCAAAGGGCTTCGACGCTTCCGCGCCGATCGGCGCAATCGCGGCCGCCGCATCCATCGGCCATCCGATCAGCGGCAAGCTGCGTCTGGAGATCAACGGCAGTATCCGCCAGCAGGCCGACATTGCCGACATGCTGTTCTGCGTGCCGCGCATCATCGCCGAACTTTCGAAGCTGTTCGAACTGCAGGCGGGCGATTTGATCTACGCCGGGACACCTGCCGGCGTCGGGCCGCTGCTGCGCGGCGATCGCTTCGTCGCCAGCTTTCCGGCGTTGCCGGTGCTGGCGGGAAGCATCGCCTGAAGCCGCAGCAGTCGCATCACGCCTTGCCGCACAGCCCCCGGCGCCGTCGCGGACAGTTGTGCGCAGGCGCGCTGGCGACTATTCGAAGCTGTTGCTGAACAGCCGGTCCTGGTTGAACGCCGGGCCGCCGACGAACAGGATCGAGTTTGCATCGGGTCGATAGCTGCCGAACTGGTTGGCGGCGATCGTCAGCCGCCACTTGTTGGGCCCCACCACCTGCGCGCGTGCACCCAGATCGTAGAAACCCAGGCTGGAATCGTTGCCCGGCGTTTGCGGCGCGTAGACGCGGAAGCTCCACTGATTGTCGTTGAAGTTCGGCAGGCCGCCGTTGCCGATGTTGTGGAAGGTCACATCGACCACGATCGCGGCGCAATTGGGTGCCTCGAAGCGCAGCATGTCGCGCGGATAGTCGAAGAAACGCGTGGTCTGCGGAATGCGATCCGGCCCATACTGCGCCGGGAACAGGCCCTGCACCGAATTCAGCTGCTGGCAGGAGGTGCCGGGTGTCTGCACGTCGGCGGTGAACGAGCCACCCAGCGAGCCTTGCGGGCTCGCGCCATCGGCCGGCCGGTTGTCGAGCACGATGCTCGATCCGACGTCGCCCTGGATCGCATCGGGCGTACCGTCGCCGTTTCCGTCGCCGCTGTTGGGCGCGTTGTTTTCGGTTGCGTTGGACGCGCCGTCGCCATCGGCATCGGGCCGCTGGGTCTGGCTCCACAGGCCCAGATTGGTGCCGGCGTGGATCACGGTGCGATTAACCGGATCGATCGCCAATGCCAGTGCGGAATCGGCCGGCAAGCCGATACTGATCGAGCGCCATGTCGCGCCGCCATCATCCGATTTGTACACCGCGCCCGGGTTCGATTCGGTACCACCGCCGGCGGCATACAGCACATTGCCATCGGCGGGATCGACCAGCAGGGCACGGATATCGAGCCCCAGCGGGATTCCGGAGCG
>JBBSDI010000182.1:0-7583 GCA_038249585.1 Lysobacterales bacterium
GACTGCGGTGCTTTGGTGGTTTGCGGTGTTCGACGGCTTCGGTGCTTCGCTGCGCCACGCGGCGTTTCATCTGGTGTCGAGCATCACCACCACTGGCTTCACGACTACGGGTTTTGCCTCCTGGCCTGCGTTCGCACCGCTGCTGCTGATCCTGATCGCGTTCGTAGGGGGCTGTTCGGGCTCGACTACCGGTGGCATGAAGACGGTGCGCATTCTGCTGCTGTTCCGCCAGGGTTCTCGTGAGCTGCAGCAGCTGATCCATCCACGCGGACGCTTTGTCGTCAAGTTGGGTGGCACCACCGTTCCGGGCGCGGTGCTGGCCGCGGTTACCGGCTTCTGCACGCTCTACGTGGTGTGCTTCATCGTGTTGACCCTGGCGGTTGCCACAACCGGTCTGGACCTGCTCAGCGCGTTCTCCGCCGTCGCATCGGCGATCACCAACCTCGGCCCGGGATTGGGCGTCGTGGCCTCGCACTTCCGCGATGTCAGCGATGTCGGCGTCTGGCTGTGCAGCTTCGCCATGCTGCTCGGACGCCTTGAGATATTCACCGTACTGGTGCTGTTCACCCCCGCGTTCTGGCGCGAATGACCGCAGCTTCGATCGAGCGCTTGCGCGCACTGTGCGGTGGTCCGCGCGACGGGCCGATGTTGCGCTTCGCGCTGGCAAGCGCCCTGTTTGCTGCCGGAGACGCCACTGCCGCGATCGTGGAGCTCAAGCATGCGCTCGATGCCGATCCGAACTACTCGGCCGCCTGGAAGCTGCTGGGCAACGCACATGCTGCAAGCGGCGACTCGCATGCTGCGATCAGCGCCTTCGAGCGCGGCATCACGGCGGCCACTGCGCACGGCGACATCCAGGCAGCACGCGAGATGGCGGTACTGCTGCGACGATTACAGCGGGCCTGATGCCCGTCGGTCCCGCGCGCCGCGTGGACCTTGATTCGATTCAACGTATCTGCCGTTCGGAACGGCGCTTCATGCTCGCTTCGGCCTGCCGTAGGCCGGGCCCGCTCCGTCATCGCCGCGGAGCTTGAACCGCTTGTAGGTCCACTGATACTGGACGGGTACGCGACGGACGCAGGCTTCGATACCCGCGTTCATCGCTGCCGCGGCGGTCGCCGGATCGTTGCCGCTTACGGACGGATCAGCCGGTGAGAAGTGCAGCACATAGCCAGCGCCACGCGGCAGCCGCTCGGCAAAGCCGAATACCACCGGTGCGCCGGTCTTGTGCGCCAGCCGACACAGCAACGTCATGGTCACTGATGGTTGGCCGAAAAACGGCGCGTCGACGCCTTCGCCACCCTTGGGCCGCTGGTCGGGCAAGATTCCCACCATCCGGCCCTCCTTCAGGCGCCGGAAAAGCAGCCGCACCCCGGCTGCTTCCGCGCGCACGGCTTCGGCGCCCAAGGTCGTACGCGCGTCGATCAACAGTTGCTCGAATTCGGGCCGCTGCGGCACGCGATACAGGATGGTCAGTGGGCCGATGCTCGACAGCCACAGGTTCAGCAGTTCCCAGCAACCCAGATGCGGTGCGGCCACCAATACGCCGTGGCCAGCGGCCAGCGCGGCGTCAAGATGCTCGCGGCCATGCACCGCGCGGATCGCTGCCAGCGTTCGTCGCGTGGTTCCGCCCCAGATCCACGCCAGTTCGGTCAGCGCACGGCCCGTTTCGGCCAGCGTGGCGTCGATCATCCGGCGCTGCGCATCGGCGTCGAGCTCCGGGAAACACAGCGCGATATTGGTTCTGGCAACGCGGTACTCGCGCGTGCCGAGCCAGCGCGCCAAGGTTCCCACCGGCCCGCCAAGCGCATGCAGCACGCGCAGAGGAAGCACCGCAGCTGCGCGGAGCGCCAGGCGCAAGAGTCGGACGTGCGGGGGCATGGGCCGCGAATGATACGCGGCAGCGGGGTCTTCTGCGCCGATGCCGATCTGCGGCAACATATCGAGCATGGTCTGGCTACCGGTCCCGCCCCATGATTGCCTTGATTCAGCGCGTCAACCAAGCCCGGGTGGAGGTCGACGGGGTGACCATCGGCGCGATTGGCCCCGGCTTGCTGGCTCTGGTTGCCGTTCAGCCCGACGACAACGAGGCCCGCGTCGCCCGCATGCTCGAGCGCCTGCTCGGCTATCGGGTGTTCGACGACGGCGCGGGCCGCATGAACCGGTCGTTGGCCGAGGTCGCAGGCGGTTTGTTGCTGGTCTCGCAGTTCACCCTGGCTGCCGACACCGGCAAGGGCATGCGACCCAGCTTCACCAGTGCGGCACCGCCCGAGCTGGGTCGGCAGCTGTTCGAGCATCTGCTCGAATCAGCGCGCGCCGCCCATTCCGAGGTCGCCTGCGGCCGTTTTGGCGCCCACATGCAGGTGCATCTGGTCAACGACGGGCCGGTAACCTTCTGGCTCGAGGCCTGAGCAAACGCAGGCGCAGTTGCCGAATTGACGCCGCCGTGACGGAATCGGTGCGCTTTTCCCGTTCTTCAGTACAACAGGCGCACTGGAGTGAAGGTCCGCCTGCCTTGCGGGCTGCGTCCAGTGGCCCCATATTGCGATTTCAGTACACAAGATTATTCCATTGCCGGCAAGGGCTTAGGCGTCCTTGACAGCACGCCTATACTGCCCGTCTCGCTTTCCAAGGATCGTTTCTGATGGCCGCCAATCCCCTGCAGACCCAGCAACAGCAGTCCGAAATCAAGCAGCTCATCACCAAGGGTAAAGAGCAGGGCTATCTGACATACGCCGAGGTCAACGACCACCTGCCGGACGATATCGTCGATCCCGAGCAGCTGGAAGACATCATCACCATGATCAACGACATGGGCATCGAGGTGCACGAAGAAGCACCGGATGCCGAGTCGTTGCTGATGAACGAGGCCGCGGCTGCCACCGACAATGACGATACCGCCACCGAAGAAGCAGTCGCGGTGCTGACTGCCGTCGAAGAAACCGGCCGCACCACCGACCCGGTGCGCATGTACATGCGCGAGATGGGCACCGTGGAGCTGCTCACCCGCGAAGGCGAGATCGCGATCGCCAAGCGCATCGAAGAGGGCCTCAACCAGGTCCAGAACTCGTTGGCGCAGTTTCCGTGGTCGATCCAGATCCTGCTCGATGAATACGAGCAGCATCTCGACGGCAAGAAGCGCATGAGCGAGTTCCTCACCGGCTTTACCGACATCGAGCCGGCAGGTCCGCAAATCACCGAAGCGATGCTCGAAACGGTCGACGAGGTCGCAGCGGTGCCGGCCACGGTCGAGGAGGCCGATGAGGCCGAGACCGCCGTGGATACCGGACCGGATCCGGCCGAGGTCAAGCGCCGCATGGAGCTGTTGCGCGAGTACTACGGCAAGTTCCAGGCGAACTACAAGAAGTTGGGCCCGGAAGAGAAGAAGACGCAGAAGGTCCGCGTCACGATGGCCGAGGAGTTCCTCAAGCTCAAGCTGCCGGCGATCATGATCGACGGCATGGTGCGCAAGCTGCGCGACGTGGTCAACACGCTGCGCCACCACGAGCGCGCGATCATGGACATCGCGATCAAGCGCGGTCGCATGCCGCGCAAGGACTTCCTGAAGGCCTTCCCGAGTAACGAAACCAACCTGCGCTGGTGCGACAACGAAGGTCGCAAGAAGACCAAGTGGGCCGGCCACATGAAGGTATGCAAGGCCGACATCCAGGCCGAGCAGGAGCGTCTGATCCAGCACGAGAAGGTGCTGTTTCTGGCATTGCCGGAGATCAAGGAGATCAACCGCGCGATGTCGATCGGCGAGGCCAAGGCGCGCAAGGCCAAGAAGGAAATGGTCGAGGCCAACCTGCGTCTGGTGATCTCGATTGCCAAGAAATACACCAATCGCGGCCTGCAGTTCCTCGACCTGATCCAGGAAGGCAATATCGGCCTGATGAAGGCGGTCGACAAGTTCGAGTACCGCCGCGGCTACAAGTTCTCGACCTATGCCACCTGGTGGATCCGGCAGGCCATCACGCGCTCGATCGCCGACCAGGCGCGCACCATCCGCATCCCGGTGCACATGATCGAGACGATCAACAAGCTCAATCGCATCAGTCGCCAGATGCTGCAGGAGATGGGCCGGGAGCCTACGCCCGAAGAACTGGCGCAGAAGATGGAGATGCCGGAGGACAAGATCCGCAAGGTGCTCAAGATCGCCAAGGAACCGATCTCCATGGAGACCCCGATCGGCGACGACGAGGACTCCCACCTGGGCGACTTCATCGAGGACACCAGCATCGAATCGCCGGTCGAGGCGGCCACTGGCACCGGCCTGCAGGAGACCGTGCGCGACGTGCTCGCCGGTCTTACGCCGCGCGAGGCCAAGGTGCTGCGCATGCGCTTCGGCATCGACATGAACACCGACCACACGCTGGAGGAGGTCGGCAAGCAGTTCGACGTGACCCGCGAGCGCATTCGCCAGATAGAGGCCAAGGCGTTGCGCAAGCTGCGTCATCCAAGCCGTTCGGAGCAGCTGCGCTCGTTCCTCGACCTCGAATAATGGGGCCAGCTTATGGCGCCACCACGCGAGTGCGCGCGTGGCGCTACGCGGGATAGATCGCGCCCAGCACCCGCGGCCCGCTTGCGCCGGTAACCTCAGGCAGGTTGCCCGCTCGCCCAGCCAGGCACTCGCGTGCCAGCCAGGCGAACAGCGAGGCTTCCACGAAATCGGGGTCGATGCCGTGCTCGCGCGTGGTCTCGAGCAGCAGCGGAGCGACCGCTGCCGCGATGCGCTCCATCAGAAACCCGTTGTGTACGCCGCCACCGCAGGCAATCAGCCGCTGCGTGCCGGGTGCGTGCGCCTGCAGCGCGCGCGCGATGGTCTGCGCACTCAGCTCGGTCAGGCTGGCGAGGACATCGGCGTCGCCGTGCGGCAACGGCCCGCGATCGGCGAGCCATTCGAGGTCGAATTCCTCGCGCCCCGTGCTCTTGGGCGGCTGCTGGGTGAAGTACGGATAGTCCAGCCACCGCGCCAGCGCATCCGCGTCCATCCGCCCGCTGCGGGCAGCGTTCCCGCCGCTGTCGCAGCTGCCGCCAAGATGGCGTGTCATCCATGCATCCAGCAGGCAATTGGCAGGGCCCGTGTCGAACCCGCGGACTGGCTCGGATGGATCGCCGGGCAGCAAGGTCAGGTTCGCGATACCGCCGAGGTTCAACACCGCACGTGGCTCGCCATCAAGACGCAGCACTGCAGCGTGGAACCCCGGTGCCAGCGGCGCGCCTTCGCCACCCGCGGCCACATCACGACGCCGAAAATCGGCCACTGTAGTGATGCCGGTCAGCTCGGCAATCGTGCTTGGATCACCCAGCTGCAGCGTGAACGCAGGGGTCGATCGCGGTCGATGCCGCACGGTTTGCCCGTGGCTGCCGATCGCGGTCAGTTCGTGGGCACTGCGGCCGGCATCTGCAAGCAAGGCATTGGCGGCCTGACCAAACGCCTGACCGATGCGGACGTCCAGAGAACCCAGATGTTCCAGCGTAACGGCAGCCCGGCCTTGCGCCAGGGCGAGGATCTCGCCGCGCAGTTCCGGTCCGTAGGCGAACGCCCGCGTCGCGACCACGGTGGGGCTCGGCGAGAACTCGACCAGCGCTGCATCAATGGCATCGGCGCTGGTGCCCGAGATCAGGCCGACGAAAAGTCCGCAATCCGTGGACACGCCCCCGCGAACGCTCAGCGCGACGCGACGACGTCGCGCGATCCGATCAGCGCAAGCTGCGCGAGCATCGGGGCGCTGGTACTGCGGAAACTACGCAACTCCGGCCCACTCAGCGGCTCGGCTTTTGGCAGGTCGACGGTAAGCGGATCGCGGTGCGCGCCACCGATCCGGAATTCGTAGTGCAGGTGCGGCCCGGTAGCCAGCCCGGTCATGCCCACGTTGCCGAGCAATTGGCCCTGCCGGACCCGGCCGCCGACCCGCAGGTCCGATGCAAATCGCGACAGGTGGCCATACAACGTCGTGTAGCGTCCGCCGTGCTCGACGATCACCACGTTGCCGTAGCCACCTTGCCAGCCTCGAAACTGGACCTTGCCGTCGCCGGCAGCACGTACCGGAGTACCGGTAGGCGCTGCATAGTCGACTCCACGGTGAGCGCGCATCCGGCCCAGCACCGGGTGCATGCGGCCCGCGCTGAATCGCGAGCTGATTCGGCTGAACTCTACCGGTGTGCGCAGGAACGCTTTGCGCAGACTGCGCCCGTCCGCATCGAAGAAGTCAGAGCGACCATCGGCCAGTTCATGGCGAATCGCCACGTGCCGGCGACCGTGGTTGGTGAACACCGCACCCAGAATTGCCCCGTCGCGCAGGCGCTCGCCTTCCTGATAGAGCTGTTCATAGATCACCGCGAACTCATCGCCGCGCCGCAGGTCCTGCGCAAAGTCGACGTCGTAGGCGAACACGTTCGCCATCTGCATGATGGTCGCATCCGACAGGCCCGCTGCGTCCCCAGCGGCGAACAGCGATTGCTCGATCCGACCGTTGGCAACCATCACCCGACGCTGCAGCGGACGCTCGGTGATCTCCTCGCGCAGCTGTCCTGCCTCCAGATGCACGGTGACTTGACGGGTATCGCCCGCGTCGAATCGGATTGCCGCCAGTGCCGCGTCCGGATGACGGAGGAATTCGAAGCGCTGGCCCGGCTTGATGCGGGTCAGCGCGTTCGCAAAGCGCGACGACTCGACGATCCGATGCAGCAGCGATGCAGGCAGTCCCTCGGCATTGAAGATGCTTCCCAACGTCTGGCCACGCTGGACTACTCGCGCTGACCAGTCCTCGCGTGCCGGCGAGCCAGCATCCAAGGCCGCAGCAGAGGGTACGGGTGGCAGTGCGACTCGCTGCGCGATCAGCCCCTGTGTCGCGCCCTCGGTGCGGGCGACCGACGCCCATCCGGGCATCACCACAAAGCTCAAAAACGCAACCAGCGCGGTCAGCGTGACCAGTACTCCGCGCTCGCGATGCCACTGGATCGGCGCGCGCGCAAAGTTCTGGATGAAATTCCAATCGCCGCGCGAGCGATAGAACCGCCAGTGCCGGGTTTGCGCATGGCGGCGGGCCGATTGCCGTCTGGCAGAAATCACGCGCGAATCGGGCAGTTGGGGCGCATCCAAGGGCAGGCTTCCATCACGACTTGCCGGAGAGTAGCCGGGGCCGAGAAACAACGTCAAACACCTGTGCATGTTTTCGAGAACTCGACCGCAAGTCCTTAACGCGTATTTAACTTCTGCGCCGGTCCCGACTGCGAAAGTGCCCAGGCGACGCCGCTGCAATCAGCACCCTGATGCCCCGTGCCCGGGCTTTTCGCATAAGCCACGCCGCGTAAGCGGCGCTGCCGCTGCATCCTGACCGCGCGTGCACCACGCAGATAGGCCCGCCGGCGTCGTGATCGGGATCGCCGTCCGGCGCTCCAGACACGATCTGCGCACAACCTATCCGTTTGAGTCTTGTGGTGTTGACGGCCATGAAATGGCTGGTATAGTGTGCGGCTCCCTACGGCGCTATGCCGGTTGCGACGAGATGTTGCTTGGAGGGGGCCGATCTTTGACAGTGTGCGCAGGTGTACTTGTGTGGGCGCCTGATGGACGTGGA
>JBBSDI010000183.1:0-7429 GCA_038249585.1 Lysobacterales bacterium
CGTGCCCGACCACGGTCGGCTGACCCCGTGGCGTTTCGTGCGGGTAGCGGGAGCCGCGCGGATGGCGCTCGGTGAGAAACTGGCAGCGATTGCGCTCACGCGCGACCCGCAGGCCGACGCGGCGACCCTCGACAAGGACCGCAAGCGCTTCAGCCAGGCGCCCGTGGTGCTGGCCGTAGTCTCCTCTATCGTGCGCGGCCACAAGATTCCCGAACAGGAACAACTGCTGTCGGCGGGCCTTGCCGCCTACAACCTGCTGCTCGGAGCGCATGCCTTGGGCTTTGGTGCCCAGTGGTTGACCGGCTGGGTGGCCTACGACGCGGCAGTCGGCGCGCTGTTCGGGCTCGCCGCCAACGAGAGCATCGTCGCCTTCGTGCATATCGGCACGCCGCGCGAGCCGGCAACAGAACGGGCGCGACCTGCAGTCGCGGGCCTGCTCTCCGACCTGAACCTGACAAGCGGCTGAGGGGATCATCGTGGCGCGCGAGACCCTGCACCTGGTCGATGCGAGCATCTATGTGTTTCGCGCCTACTTTTCGGTTGCACCGGAGTTTCGCGACCATGAGGACCAGCCAGTGCACGCAGTGCACGGGTTCCTCGGTTTCCTGCTGTCGATGATCGAACAGGCGCGCCCGAGCCACCTGATGGTGGCCTTCGACCAGTCGCTGACCAGCTCGTTCCGCAACCGGATCTATCCCGAATACAAGGCCAACCGCGAACTGCCGCCGCCGGACCTCGCGCGGCAGTTCGACTACTGCCGTGAACTGGCGCATGCACTCGGCGCCTGCGTGCTGTCCGACCTCGAATTCGAAGCAGACGACCTTATCGGCAGCGCGCTCGAGCAGGTCCGCGCGCACGGGTTCCGCGGCGTGATCGTCAGCGGCGACAAGGACCTGACCCAGCTGCTCGGCCCGCACGACCAGGTCTGGGACTACGCACGGCGCGAGCGCTTCGGCGCGCTGGACATGCCGGTCAGGATGGGCGTGCGCGCCGACCAGGTGGCCGATTTCCTCGCCCTTACCGGCGATGCGGTCGACAACATACCCGGCGTTCCGGGCATTGGACCGAAGACCGCCGCCGCCCTGCTGGCGCACTTCGACAGCCTCGATGCGCTGCTCGAGCGGATCGACGAAGTGGCCTATCTGCGCGGTATCCGCGGTGCCGCTACTGCAGCGGCGAAGATTCGCGCCAACCGCGACCTGGCGCTACTGTCGCGCCGGCTCAGCGTCATCGCGACCGACGCACCGGCGCCCGCGGCACCCGCAGACTATGCGCTGCGCACGCCCGACATCGCGCGTGCGGACGCCATTCTCGAGCGCCTGCGCTTTGGTCCGCTCACCCGCCGGAGGGTGCGCGAACTGGCCAGCCGCGCAAGTTGACAGCGAAGCTGCTCAGCCGGGATTGCTGACCGCATCGAGCGTGCTGACCCAGATCCGGGTGCGCTCCAGCTTGGCCACATCGCGCGGCACGCCCAGCGAGTCGTAGCCGCCCTTCTGCGAATTGGCGATCACGTACAGACGATTGCCGGCCAATGCACCGCGCGTGAGCTGGCCGAATTCCGGCTGCGCGACATCGATCGGCACTGCGTTGTGCACTCCGGTGCCATCGGGGGTGAGCATCAGGCGCACGATGCGCATCGGACGGGTGCCGTTCTGCACCGCGATCAGGCTGTTGTCGTGCCAGTACAGGCTCTCGATGCCGAACAGGCTGGTGGTGGGGCCGACCTTGACCTCGAACGGCTTGCCGGTTGCCAGTTCGATACCGAACAGGCCCAGCTCATGATCGGAGAAGTACAGACGCTTGCCATCGCCGCTCACCGTCAGGCCGCGGATCGAGCTCAAGCGCTGGTTGTCGACCACGCTGCGCAGGCTCTCGCCGTCGACCTTGAAGATCTGCCGGGTCTGGCTGTCGGCCGCATACACTTGGCCATCAGGTGCCACCGCAAGCCCGGTCAGCAAATGGTTGCGACCATCGCTGGGCAACAGCGCGCGTGAGACGAATGTGCCGCTGGACAGCTTGAACTGAAACACACCCACGCGGCCATAGTCCGCGCCCTTGGCATGGCGCACGTGCGGAATCGCAGCACTCGCTACCCACAGCGCATCGCGTTCGGCGTCCACTGCCATCTCGAACACGCCCCATAGCCCGTTCTGCGCATCCGGCTCGATGAACTTGGTCAGATTGCCCTCGGCATCGACGCGTGAGATCACGCCGCTGCGCACGCTGCCGGCCAGCAGGCTCTTGCGCTCGGGGTCCCACGCCAAGGCCTCGACCAGCAGGTCGCCGGCCGGCAGCTGCATTGCGACGCGTCCCGATCCCTTTGGCTGTCCATTCTGTTTGAATCCATCGACCAGGAACGTCCACACCTCGGTGCCGTGCAGATTGTCGAACCGCCTGTCCTTGGCCACCTCGAAGGAATAGCCCTGATCCTTCAGCTGCAGCAGTTGCTCGTAGCCGCCCGACTTGTTGTCCTGCATCGCGAGCGCGGCGGCAAGCTCGAGGCGGATGTTGCCCGCATGCGGGCGCAGCGCGGTGACCCGCTGCATGGTCGCCTGATACAGAGGCCAGTTGCCCTCGCTCTCGAAGCGCCGACCCAGCGCCAGCAGCGGCGGCACCACGTTGGCTTTGGCGATCTGCTCGGCGATGTCGGCCGGCAGCGGCGGCAGTGTCGGCGCGCTAGCGGCAGGAGCTGGCGCTACTGCAGGCGATGGCGCTTGCTGCGCGGACGCAGCGCCAGCCAGCAGCAAGGCGACCGCGGTAAAACAGGCAAGTATTCGGGTCATGACCGGATTCAACGAAGAGTGGCTACAAGGGACCGCTGCAAGGCGGAAAAGTTCGCGTCAGGCCTTACCATGCGGGGGACGGGCCACGCGGCCCGAGGGGCGCGCACCATGACCGAAACCGAAACCCTTTTCAACGGCCGCTGGCTGCGCATCAGGCGTCGGGGCACCTGGGAGTTCGTCGAACGGGTCAACCCGCAGGGCGCGGTAATCATCGTTGCGATCACCGAACATGACGAAGTGCTGTTCGTCGAACAGTTCCGCGTTCCGCTGCAGCAGCGCACGATCGAGATGCCCGCCGGACTCATCGGCGATCTCGCAGGACAGGAAGACGAAGACCTGCTCGCCTCGGCCGCGCGCGAACTGGAGGAGGAAACCGGCTATCGCGCCGCGCGCCTGGAGATCGTCATGGGCGGCCCCTCGTCGGCGGGCATGAGTACCGAAGTCATGACCTTCGTGCGCGCACACGGTCTGCAGCAAGTCGGCCCCGGCGGCGGTGATGCGAGCGAGCAGATCATCGTGCACCGGGTGCCGCGCGCGCAGTGCGCCGCGTTCCTTGCGCGCGCCATGCGCGAGGGGTTCGCGATCGACCCCAAACTCTACGCCGGCCTGTATTTCCTGGAACGCGACGCCTCCGGCAATCCGTGGCCGCAAGGCTGACTGGACCGCGCGCTGGTAACTATTCGATGCGAACGGCCAGCGCATCGATCTGCCATTCGACGGATGCTTCAGCCAGCGCTTTGGCCGGCTCGCCCGCGTCCTCGGCCATGTGCGCGGTGGTCTTGGCGTCCATGCTCTTGGCGGTCAGCGTGCCGTACACCACCGCATCGCCCTGTGCGTCGGTCGGAAAGAAATAGCGATAGCCGGTCATCACGCGCACCACCGCATCGCCCTCGGTGAGGGTCATCCAGCAGCCCTTCTTCTGGCACACCTTGCCGATCCGACCACTGAATACGTGTGGGCCTTGCGCCAACGCGGGGGCGGCCGCTACAGCCGCGGCAATCGGTACCGGCTTGGCATCGGCCGGCATCGGATCGCCGAAATCGGCAGCGGCCAGTGGGCCGCTGGCAAGCAACAGGGCAACAGTCATCAGGCGCATGGCGTGTCCTTCGAAGCAGATTGACGGGGATTCATGCGGCGAGCGGCTCGCCGCGCAGTACATCGCGTTCATTGCAGGTGCCGTAGCGGCCCTTGGCATCGAGCGCCACGTTGGCCACGGCGCACTCGTGGTCGTGGGTAAAGAACAGCCGCACGCCGCGCGCGAGTTTGTCGGCGAGAAAGCGCCGCTTCTCGTCGATCAGAAGCTCGGGGAAGCGGTCGTAGCCCATGGTGATCGGAACGTGCACCCACGCGCGGCCGGGAATCAGGTCGGTGCAGAAGCTCAGTCCGCCGTCGCCGCCGACCGTCGCCAGCATCAGGCCGGGCGTATGGCCATCGCTGAACTCGAACTGGACGTCGGTGCCGAGGAACGCGCAGTGCGCCGAATCGACCAGTTCGAGTCGGCCACTGGCTTCAAGCAGCGCGGGCAGTTCGGGAATGAACGAGGCGCGATCGCGTGCATGTGGCGCGCAGGCGCGCTCGAAGCTCGCGCGACCGACGATGTAGCGCGCGTTGGGGAACAGCAGCTGCGGCGGCTGCCCTTCTTGCCATGCCGCGAGCAGGCCTCCGGCATGGTCGAAGTGCAGGTGCGACAGCACCACCGCGTCGATGTCCTCGTGCCCGAAGCCCGCCGCGCGCAGCGAGTCCAGCAGCACGTGCTCGGCCTCGAACACGCCATAGCGTTCGCGCAGCTTCGGCTCGAAGAACGCTCCGATCCCGGTCTCGAACAGCACGCGCAGTCCGCCATTGATGCCCTCGACCAGCAAACCGCGGCAGGCCAGGGAAACCCGGTTCTCCGCGTCGGGCTGCAGCCACTGCGACCATACCGAGCGTGGCGCGTTGCCGAACATGGCGCCGCCGTCGAGGGCCTGCGAGTTGCCGAGGATGCTCCAGATTTTCATTCGGTCAGGATCGCCTGTCGTCAGCGGTAAACCGCATCACTGGTGCCGGCCTTGCCGACACCCTTCCAGCGTTGATCGGTACCGGCCTCGATGCGACCGGCACCACGGTCCCACAGGACTACCTGCATGTTGCCCCAGGCGCGCTCACCCGGCGAGACCGTGTGGCCGCGCGCCTTCAACTGTGTGAGCTGTTCGTCGGAGAATGCACCCGGCTCGGCCGACAGCACGTCCGGCAGGTACTGATGATGGAAACGCGGCGCATCGACTGTCGCCTGCGCACCCTTGCCGTCCATCAACTCCAGCAAACCGATCAGGACCATGGTGATGATGCGGCTGCCACCGGGCGTGCCGATCACGGCCGTGCGATCGGCGCCGATCAGGAAGGTCGGCGTCATCGACGACAGCGGGCGCTTGCCGGGCGCGATCGCGTTGGCATCCTCGCCGACCAGGCCGAAGGCATTGGGCACGCCCGGCTTGACCGAAAAATCGTCCATCTGATTGTTGAGCAGGAAGCCGGTGCCGGGCACCAGGAAGGCGTTGCCATACGGCAGGTTCACCGTCTGGGTCACCGCAGCCATGTTGCCTTCGCCGTCGATGATCGAGAAATGGGTGGTGTCGTCGCCCTCGGGTGCGGCGCTGATGCCGGGCAGCATGTCGCTGGGCGTGGCGCGCTGCAGGTTGATCGAGGCGCGCAGGCCGGCTGCGTAGTCGGGGCTGGTGATCAGTTCGACCGGGATCTTCACCTGGTCGGGATCGCCGAGGTAGATCGCGCGATCGCGATAGGCGCGACGCATCGCCTCGGTCAGCAGGTGGACCCGCTGCACGCGCGACATCGAAGCAAGCTCGTAGCCGGACAGCACGTGGAAGATCTGTGCCAGCGCGGCACCGCCAGAAGATGGCGGAGGCGCTGTCACCAGACGCCAGCCGCGATAGTCGAATACCAGCGGCGCGCGCTCGATGACGCTGTACTGGGCAAGATCCTCCATCGACCAGTTGCCGCCGGCCGCGCGCACCCCGTCGACCAGTCGCTGCGCGAACGGCCCACGATAGAACCCGTCGTGGCCCTGGCTGGCAAGCAGCCCCAGCGCCTTCGCATAGTCCGGATTGCGCATGCGGGCGCCCTTGGCGGGCACGCCGCCGGCGCGCAGGAACAACGCTGCCGCCGCGGGGGACTTTGCCAGCACATCCTTGCGATAGCCGAGCATCGCGATGTTCTTGTCGCCGAATTCCCAGCCGCGTTGTGCCAGCCGGATCGCCGGCGCCAGCGACTTGGCCAGCGGCAGCCGGCCGTAATCGCGCGACACGTGCACCAGTCCCGCCGGTAGTCCCGGAATCGCGGCCGCGAGCGGTCCATTCACGGTCTGCTCGCGGTTGGGCTTGCCCTGCGCATCGAGATACATGTCGCGGGTGGCGGCCAGCGGTGCGCGCTCACGCGCATCGATGAACACTTCGCGACCGTCGCCAGCCAGACGCAGCAGGAAGAATCCGCCGCCGCCGAGGCCAGAGCTCTCCGGCTCGACCAGCCCCAGCGTGGCGCTGACCGCCACTGCCGCATCGAAGGCATTGCCGCCCGCACGCAGCACTTCCAGGCCCGCATCGGTGGCCGCCGCGTTGGCGCTGGCGAGGGCTGCAGCCGGCGGCCGCGCAGCGGGCGCGTCGGCCGCCTGCGCGAAGGGTGCCAGCAGCAGGAGCATCGTGACAAGGCAACGCATGCTCATGGGGTGGCTCCGGTCAACCGCTGGTACTTCGATTCGAGCGTCGCGCGCGATTCAACATGCTGCGGATCGATGAAGATGCACTCGACCGGGCATACCTGCACGCACTGCGGCTCGTCATGGTGCCCTATGCACTCGGTGCACAGCGCCGGCGCAATCGTATACACCTGCGGCCCTTGGCTTATCGCCCGATTGGGGCAGACCGGCTCGCACACATCGCAATTGACGCACTGATCGGTGATGTAAAGCGCCATCGACGGGCAACTCGCAGGGAAACCAACGCTCGCGCCGAGCGTGCTGTCACAGGGTACAGCAGCGCCACTGCGTGAGGTGGCCCACGCACGGCACCAGCAGACACCCGTCGGGCACTACTGCATGTCGACCCAGATGAACTCCGGCTCGGCGGGCAGCACTGCAGCCTCGATCCGCGCGCGCTCCTCGGCCCGTGCGATCACCACCACGCGCACGCCCTTGAGCGACTTCGGGCCCGCAAACGCGAACGCCGAGACGATCACATCACCGACCTTGGTCGAGTTCGGCCCCCCGAATGCGAGCATCGATCCGGCCTGCACGCCGCGCCCGACGGTGTTTTCGACCGCCTCGAGCTGCGAGTCGTATTGACGCTGCTGCTCGGTGGCATCCGGCGAAGCAGGATCGACATCAGGGATGAAATACAGGAATGGTCGGCGGTAGCGACGGTCGATGTACGGCTGCAGCCGCTGCGCAAGAAAAGCCTTCCAGGCTTCCGGATTGCCGTCGGCAGGCGTCGTCAGCACGACAGCCGTTGCGGCGGTCGGCGCTGCGGCCGGCTGTTCGGTCTTCTGACAGGCGGCGAGTGCCACTGCGAACGCGCCGGCGACAACGAGGCGAATGCTTGGGGACATGAAAAACCTCTAATGGATGCGGACCACGGACGCAGCGGCCTTACGCCCGC
>JBBSDI010000184.1:0-7358 GCA_038249585.1 Lysobacterales bacterium
CCGATGCAGTCTGCCAGCACCCTGGTGTGCCGCGGCCTTTTCCAGATGACCGACTTCGTTGTCGTCCTCATCGACCAGGATCAGCGGCTCGTCGTCGAACGACACCACGGTGTCGTGGCGGGCACGATCGTTGTCCAAACTTCACCTCCCGGTTGCTCGATTCGCACCTGCGCTGCGCACGCGCCGACCCTGCTACCGGCATCCCGCGCTGCGCGCGCTGGAGCCAGCGCCTGCGGGTTGTCAGATAATCGGGACTTCTATATTGTCACAACATGTTGACACTGCCCAGCCTCACCCGACCGACCGTGACTGCCGGGCGAAAACCCCGCGCGGTCGTGATCGGTAGCGGCTTCGGTGGACTGGCTGCGGCCGTTCGTCTTGGCGCCCGCGGTTACCACGTCAGCGTGGTCGAAAAACTCGATGCACCGGGCGGCCGTGCCTACGTGTACCGGCAGGACGGCTTCACCTTCGACGCCGGCCCCACCGTGATCACCGCACCCTTCCTGTTCGAAGAACTGTGGGCGCTGTGCGGCAAGCGGCTGGCCGATGAGGTCGAGTTGCGCGAAGTCGCACCCTTCTACCGCATGCGCTTCGACGACGGCACGGTTTTCGACTACTCCGGCGACGAACAGGCGATGAACGCCCAGATCGCGCAGCTATGCGCGGACGATGTCGACGGCTACCGCCGCTACATGGCGGCCAGCGAGGCGATCTACAAAGTCGGTTTCGAGAAGCTCGGCCACGTGCCATTCGACAAGATCGGCGACATGCTCAAGATCGTGCCGGAGATGCTGCGGTTGCAAAGCTACCGCACGGTCTACGGATTGGTGTCGAGTTTCATCAAGGACCCGCGCCTGCGCGTGGCGCTGAGCTTCCACCCGCTGCTGGTCGGCGGCAATCCCTTCACCACCACCTCCATCTATTGCCTGATCGCATTCCTTGAGCGCCGCTGGGGCGTGCACTTCGCGATGGGCGGCACCGGCGAGCTGGTGCGCGGGCTGGTCGGGCTGATCCAAGGCCAGGGCGGCAGCGTGCAATGCAACCAGGAGGTCGAACAGATTCTGGTGCGCGATGGCGCGGCGACCGGCGTGCGGCTGAAATCGGGGGTCGAGCTGGCGGCGGAAATCGTGGTCTCCAACGCCGACTCCGCATGGACTTACCGGCAGCTGGTCGCGCCAGCCGAGCGGCGGCGCTGGACCGATCGCAAGATCGCAAAAGCGCGCTACTCGATGAGCCTGTTCGTGTGGTACTTCGGCACCCGTCGACAGTATCCGGACGTGGCCCACCACAGCATCCTGCTCGGCCCGCGTTACAAGGAACTGCTGCACGATATCTTCCACGACAAGGTGCTGGCCGGCGATTTCAGCCTGTACCTGCATCGGCCGACCGCGACCGATCCCTCGTTGGCGCCAGTCGGCTGCGACGCGTTCTACGTGCTCTCGCCAGTGCCGCACCTGGGCAGCGGCACGCGCTGGGATGAAGTGGCCGAACGCTACCGCAGCGCGATCTGCGCGCGCCTGTCCAGCACCGTGCTGCCTGATCTTGAAAACCAGATCGTCAGCTCGCACATGCTGACCCCGCAAGACTTCCAGGATCGGCTGAACTCCTATCAGGGAGCCGCCTTCGGAATGGAACCGGTGCTGCAGCAAAGCGCCTGGTTCCGTCCGCACAATCGCAGCGAAGACGTTCGCAATCTTTTTCTGGTCGGCGCCGGTACCCATCCCGGCGCAGGCCTTCCCGGCGTGCTCTCGTCAGCGCGCGTGCTCGACACGGTGGTGCCCGATGCTGCTGCTTTCGCCTGAACTGAACTATCCGGCCGAAGATCTCGCGGCCTGCCGCCAGATGCTGCGCACCGGGTCGAAGTCGTTTGCCGCCGCGGCCATGCTGCTGCCCAGCCAGGTACGCGATTCGGCGACCATCCTGTATGCCTTCTGTCGCGATGCCGACGATGCGGTCGACCTGCACGACGGCGGCGGCCAGGCCGTCGAACGCTTGCGCGACCGACTGGATCGCATCTACGCGGGAACCCCGCAGGCGCATGCAGTCGACCGCGCGCTGACCCAGGTGGTAGCGCGGCACGCGCTGCCGCGCACGCTGCTCGACGCGCTGATCGAGGGTTTCGAGTGGGACGCGCAAGGGCGCCGCTACGCCACCATGGCCGAGTTGGAAGCCTATGCCGCACGCGTGGCCGGCACCATCGGCGCGATGATGGCGGTGCTGATGGGCGCACGTTCGCCGGCCGCAATCGCGCGTGCGACCGATCTCGGCGTCGCCATGCAGTTGACCAATATCGCGCGCGACGTCGGCGACGATGCGCGCGCGGGTCGCATCTATCTGCCGCTGGAGTGGCTGCACGCGGCCGGGATCGATCCCGATCGCTGGCTGCTCGAGCCCACCATCAACGACGCCCTGCGTGGCGTGATCGACGACCTGCTCGATAGCGCCGATGCGCTGTATGCGCGCGTCGGGTCGGGCGTGGCGCAACTGCATCCGGAGTGCCGCGCCGGCATCAACGCCGCGCGCTTCATCTATGCCGAGATCGGCCGCGTGGTGCGTCGCGCGAACTGCGATTCGGTGTCGCGTAGAGCGGTGGTGCCGGGCCATCGCAAGGCGTGGTTGCTGCTGAAGTCGTACCTGCTCACCCCGCTGCCATCGGCGGGCCCGGCAGCGCCTGCACTCGCGGGCACCCACTTCCTGGTCGAGGCAGTGGCCGGGTCCAATACGGCTGCCAATACGTGGCCGACCGAATACAGCTTCGACCTGCCGTGGTGGCAGCTGCGCGCGCGCGCACTGTGGGTGATCGATCTGTTCGAACGCATGGAGCGCCGCGACCGCGGATTGGCGATGGGCGTACCCGCGCAGAACCTGTCCGCTCCCTGAGCGCGACCGGCGGCCTGCGCTGATGGAGCCCAATCAGTTCAAGTTGATCGAACTGGGCATGCTGTTCGGCGGCCTGCTGCTGTTTCTGTCGTGGGAGTGGTACAAGGTGCGCAAATCGTTGCGCGAAGACGACGAGCGCGAGCGCGACGCCGAGCGCAAGGCCAAACCCGGTCCGTAGTCGACCCTTGGCGCACGCGGCCAGTCCCGCTCACGCCCGACGCGGGGCCTTGAACGGCAGCATCGCCTGCACGATGCGCGAACGGAAACGGTCCAGATCGAGGCTTTCATGCACCGCGGCGGTCGCCTGCCCGAGCACGCGGGCGCTCAGAACCGAGCGCGCGTAGAACGGCGTGTCTTCGAGGGTGCGCTCGATCCGCGCCCGACCATCGTCCGAGCGCGTGGTGCGCGCGATCCGCCAGCCGCTGGCCGGAAGCGCGATCGTCGGTGGGGCCTCGAAATCGCTGACCGATCCGTCGCGCGCGAAACGCTGCGCCAGCGCGGTCCGCTCGCCACTGCGTTCGAGCACGTCGTAGAGCACCGCGGTGCCGCCGTCGACCGCAGCGCGCGACCAGTTCCAGTGCCGGATTCGCGCCTCCAGCGGTTCGTCGCCGAAGTTGGAATCGCAATAGCCCTCGCCGGACCAGCGCAGGGCCGGTGCATCCAGCTGCACTTCGACCCGTGCCGACGGTGCGATCGGACACCAGTAGTGATGCCCGGCGCGATCGAGTTGCGCGGTATGCAGCACCAGCGCATGGGGGATCACCCGCACCACGCCGCGGATCCGCGACGGCAGGGGTGCGGTCACTTCATCGATATCGAACACCAGCGCCTGTCCGTCCCAATGCAGGCGGCTGGGTCCGATCTGCAGCGTGGTGGCCGTTTGCGCCACCCGCGCACGACCGCGCTCGGTCATCGACCAGCGTTTGCCGTGCGGGCCGTACAGTGCGACGTTCAGTGCACAGTGATCGATCGCTTGCGCCGCGCCGCGCCGCCGCGCCGCGGCATACCATGGCGAGAACACGCTGCCGATGAAACCAATCAGGGTGATGCCGAAACGGCCGTCGTCGCTCAGCGCATCGACGTACCACCAGGCGTAACCGCCGGCGGCGACCTGCTGGTCGAACCGAGGTCCTCGATCAGGCAGCCGGCGGCCAGGCGTCCCGAGATCGCCGCCATCGGCACGCCCGGTCCCGGATGCGTGCTGCCGCCCGCCAGATACAGACCCGGCATCCGGCTGCGCGATCCGTGGCGATTGAACGACGCCCTCCAGCCGTGCGAGGCCGGGCCGTACAGCGCTCCCCCGGTCGCCGGAAACAGCTGGTTGAAGTGGTTCGGTGTTGCGATCTGGGTCCATTCCGGGCTCCGGGTCAGGGTCAGGCCGCAGCGTGCCAGCAGCGCAAAAGTGTGCGCCTCGCAGGCGTCGAGCTGTGCGGCATCGTAGCGCTGCAGGTCGCCGTTGGGTGGTGCGTTGATCAGGCACAGCAGCCGCTCGGGCTGACCCGGCGCCGGAGTTTCATGGTCGCCGCGGTCCTGCGCGCAGACATAGACCGTCGGCTCGGTCGGGACCTGCGCGTGCTTGAACAGCTGCTCGAATTCGCGCGGGTAGTCCGACGAGAAGAACACGTTGTGTCGATGCAGCGGGAAGCCTGCTGTGGATGCGCGCAGCATCCAGGTGATGGCCGACAGCGAGCGCGTGGCGCCAAAGGGGCGCGGCGCGGCGCGTGCGGCCGCGCTGCCGAACAGTCCTGCGGCCAGCGCCGCGGTGTCTGCGTTGACCACCACCGCGTCGGCAGCGATGTGCTCGCCGCTGGCCAGCCGCACGCCACTGACCCGACCGCTTTCGGTGCTGATCGCCGCCACCTCGCTGTCGAAGCGCAAGGTGGCGCCATGCAGGCGCGCGGCCTTGGCCAGCGCCTGCGCCAGGCGATGCATGCCGCCCTCGATCAGCCACACGCCTTCCTGTTCGACATGCGCGATCAGCATCAGGGTGGCCGGCGCCTGGAACGGCGACGAGCCGCAATAGGTCGCGTAGCGCCCGAACAGCTGGCGCAGGCGCGGATCGTGGAAATGCCGACCCAATGCGCGCCACAGCGTCGAAAACGGCGAGATGCGCCACATCTGATCGAGCCGCCGCCAGCCCACCGCGCGCACCAGAGCCAGCGGACTGCTGCACGCCGAACGGATGAACGGACCCTCGAGCGTGCGATAGATGCCACGGGCGCGCGCTACAAACTCGCGATATCGCTGTGCTTCGGCCGCACCTGCGAACGTGCCGATCGCGGCCACGGTGCGCTCGAGATCGGCGAACAGATCCAAGCGCCCGCCGTCGCCCCAGGCATGCCGTGCGAGCGTCGCACTCGGCGTGCACGGCACTTCGTCGGCAAGCCGCAAGCCGGCATTGGCGAAGACTTCCTCGAACACCCAGCGCATGGTGAACACCGTCGGGCCGGCATCCATGGGAACCCCGCCGACCGCCACTTCGCGCAGCTTGCCGCCGGGCGTGGCGGCGCGTTCGAGCACGCTGACCGCCAGGCCCTGCGACGCCAGTTCCAGCGCGGCGACCAGCCCGCCGACGCCCGCCCCGATCACCACGATATGTTTTTGCATGCCCGGTTTTGGCGCCACGTGATCGTTGACGCGCCCAATACCACTGTCTAGAGTAGGTGACACAATAACGCGACAACCCGGAATGACAAGCTGTCGGCCCGCGCAGGAGTACTCGCCATGAAGTCCGACCCGCGAATCGAGCAAGCTCTGGGCCGCGCGATCGAGCCGGGCGAGCTGTCTGGTTGCCCACCGCGGCTGGCAGCGGCGATCCGTTACGCGGTATTTCCTGGTGGCGCGCGGATTCGCCCGCGGATCTGCCTCGCCGTCGCCCAGGCCTGTGGCGAAGATCATCCGGGCGTGGTTGACGCTGCGCTCGCTTCGATCGAACTGCTGCACTGTGCCTCGCTGGTCCACGACGACCTGCCGTGTTTCGACGACGCGGCCACCCGCCGCGGCAAACCGTCGGTGCATCGGGCCTACGACGAGCGTCTGGCCGTGCTCGCCGGCGATGCGATGATCGTGCTCGCTTTAGAATCGCTGGCCGACGGTTGCGCCGCCGCGCCAGCGCGCCTGCCGGCGCTGCTGCGCATCATCGGTCGCGCAGTCGGTACCGCTGGTGGCATCGTTGCCGGCCAGGCGTGGGAGTGCGAGCCGCGCTCGGTGCTGGCGCAGTACCAGCAGGCCAAGACCGGCTCACTGTTTGCCGCCGCGACCATGGCCGGTGCCGCAGCCACCGGAGCGGCTGACGCGCAGGCGTGGAGCCTGCTCGGCGAGCGCATCGGCGAGGCCTATCAGGTCGCCGACGACATACTCGATGTTGCGGGCAATGCCAGCGAAATCGGCAAGCCCGTCGGCCGCGATGCGGCACTCGGTCGGCCCAGCGCGGTCGCCCAGTTGGGCATGGCCGGTGCCATCGCCCTGGTCCAACGACTGGTCTCGGAAGCTGCCGCTTCGGTGCCGGATTGTCTCGGCATCGATGCACTGCGTGCCGTGATCCGCGCCCAGGCCGAGGCCCTGCTGCCGCGGGATCGGCTGCAGGCGGCCTGATCGCGCGCGTGGCTGCTGCCGGTTGGGTGCGTGCGCCGATGACCACCATTTCGCGTCGCCGCTGATGGCGCGGGAGTTCGCAACGGTGGCGCAGCTTGGTGTGTTCGATCGGATTCGCAGATGGCTGGACCGTTTGCTCGGCAGTCATCGGTTTCGCCTGTGGGCGGCCCGCTTTCCGCTGACCCGCCCGATCGCGCGTCGGCGCGCGCGCGCGCTGTTCGACTTGATGGCCGGCTTCGTGTATTCGCAAGTCCTGCTGGCCTGCGTGCGCCTGCGCGTATTCGAGATCCTTGCCGAAGGACCACAGACGCTGGCAGCCCTCGCGCCGCGACTGGACTTGAGTCCGGAATCGTCCGCCCGATTGCTGGATGCGGCGGTCGCGCTGCGTCTGCTGCGCCTGCGCGGCGAGCAGCGCTACGCGCTGGGCCCGCTCGGCGCAGCCCTGGTCGGCAATCAGGCCCTGCTGTCGATGATCGAGCATCACGCAATGGTCTATGCCGACCTGCGCGACCCGGTCGCCCTGCTGCGGCAAGGACAGGGGCAAGGTGAGCTGGCCCGCTTCTGGCCCTATGCCGCCGCCGCGCAGGCGGATGCATCGAACGCGCCCGAGGTTGGCCCCTACAGCGCACTGATGTCAGCCTCGCAACCGCTGGTTGCCGATGAAATCCTCGACGCCTATCCGTTCGCGCAGCGGCGCTGCCTGCTCGATGTCGGCGGTGGCGAAGGCACGTTCCTGATTACCCTGGCGCAGCGCGCGCCGGCGCTGTCCTTGCAGCTGTTCGATCTGCCGCCGGTGGCTGAACGCGCACAAGCGCGCTTCGCCGCGGCCGGATTGGCGCCGCGCGCCAGCGCCTTCGGTGGCAGCTTCCTCAGCGATCCGCTGC
>JBBSDI010000185.1:0-7310 GCA_038249585.1 Lysobacterales bacterium
CCGGTGCCCTCGCGGCACGGCGTGCACTGGCCGCAGCTCTCGTGATAGTAGAACTGTGCGATGCGCTGGCAGGCGCGCACCATGCAGGTGGTGTCGTCCATCACGATCACCGCGCCCGAGCCCAGGCCGGAACCGGCTTTCTGCAGCGCGTCGAAATCCATCGTGATCGCCATCATGGTCTCGGCCGGCAGCACCGGCATGGACGATCCGCCCGGGATCACGCCCTTGAGCGTGCGCCCCTCGCGCAGCCCGCCGGCCATCGCCAGCAGCTCTGCGAACGGCGTGCCCAACGGCACCTCGTAGTTGCCGGGGCGCTGCACGTGTCCGGAGACCGAAAAACACTTCGGCCCGCCATTGTTGGGCTTGCCGATTTTGAGGAACCACTCGGGCCCGTTGCGGATGATCGCCGGCACCGAGGCGAAGGTTTCGGTGTTGTTGATCGTGGTCGGCTTGCCGTACAGGCCGAAGTTGGCCGGGAACGGCGGCTTGAAGCGCGGCAGGCCCTTCTTGCCCTCGAGCGATTCCATCAGCGCGGTCTCTTCGCCGCAGATGTAGGCCCCGGCGCCGAGCACTGCGTGGATGTCGTAGTCGAAACCGCTGCCGAGGATGTTGTTGCCCAGCCAGCCTTTCGCGTAGGCATCGCGCAGCGCAAGTTCGAAATGATCGAAAGGCTCGCGCATGAACTCGCCGCGCATGTAGTTGTAGCCGGCCGTGGCACCCATTGCGTAGCCGCCGATGATCATGCCCTCGATCACCGCATGCGGGTTGAAGCGCAGGATGTCGCGGTCATGGCAGGTGCCCGGCTCCGACTCGTCGGAATTGCACAGGATGTACTTGGTACCCGGCGCGTTGCGCGGCATGAAGCTCCACTTAAGCCCGGTCGGAAAGCCCGCACCGCCGCGGCCGCGCAGCGCCGAGAGCTTGAGCTGCTCGATCACCACCTCGCGGGTCATCGGCTCGGTCAACACGCGTCGCAATGCCTGGTAGCCGCCGGATTTGAGGTAGCTGTCGTAGGTCCACGGCTGGTCGAAGTGCAGCGTCGTGAACACGACGTTGTGCGCCTTTGGCTCGAAACCCGGATATACGGCGTTGCCCATGACTTCAATCCCGTGACGATGCTGCGGATTAAACAGTGCGTTTGCGAACAGCTGGCTACTTCAATGCGTCGACGATGCGGTCGAACTTCTCAGGCGTGAGATTCTCGTGGTAATCGCCGTCGACGAGCATCATCGGTGCGCGCACGCAGGCGGCGAGGCACTCTTCCTCGGCGACCAGATGCACGCGCCCATCGGCGGTGGATTGTCCAAGCTTCACCCCGAGCTTTCGCTCGGCATGTTCGACCAACGAAGTCGCGCCATTGAGCCAGCACGAGATATTGGTGCAGATACTGACCTTGTGACGACCGCACTGGCCCAGATGCAGCATCGAATAGAACGATGCGACCTCGTAGGCCCACACCGGCGGGATGCCGAGGTACTTCGCCACCGCGGTGACGATCGCGTCGGAGAGCCAGCCCTCGTTCTGCTCCTGCGCGGCCATCAGTGCCTGGATCACCGCCGAGCGGCGGCGATCGGCGGGGAACTTGGCCAGCCAGCCGTCGATGCGCGCGCGCGTATGCTCGCTGAGCGCGACCTGCGGATCGACGTCCTTGACCGCATTGATGCCGGATGCCGCCTTCACCGGTCGATCTCTCCGAACACCACGTCGAGGGTGCCGATCACCGCGATCACGTCGGGCAGCAGGTGCCCACGCACGATCTCATCGATGGCCGACAGGTGGGCGAAACCAGGCGCGCGCAGCTTGACCCGAAACGGCTTGTTGGCGCCATCGGACACGATGTAGGCGCCGAATTCGCCCTTCGGCGCCTCGACCGCGGCATAGGTCTCGCCTTCCGGCACCGTGTATCCCTCGGTGAACAGCTTGAAGTGATGGATCATGGCTTCCATGTCGTCCTTCATCTCCTCCCGGCTGGGCGGCGCGACCTTGAAGTTGCGCACCATCACCGGCCCCGGGTTGTCGCGCAGCCAGCGTACGCATTGCTGCACGATGCGGGTGGACTGGCGCATCTCTTCGACCCGCACGAGGTAGCGGTCGTAGCAGTCGCCGTTGGTGCCGATCGGGATGTCGAAGTCGACCTCGGCATACTTCGCATAGGGCTGCTTCTTGCGCAGGTCCCATGCCACGCCCGAGCCGCGCAGCATCGGTCCGCTCATGCCCCAGGCGTGCGCGCGCTCGGGCGTGATCACGCCGATCCCGACCGTGCGCTGCTTCCAGATCCGGTTGTCGGTCAGCAAGGTTTCGTATTCGTCCACGCGCTGCGGAAAGGCCGCGGTGAAGGCATCGAGGAAATCCAGCATCGAACCCTCGCGCCAGGCGTTGACCCTGGCAAGCTCGGCACCCTTGCGCCACGGATGCTCCTTGTACTTCGGCATCCGCTCGGGCAGGTCGCGATACACGCCACCGGGCCGGTAGTAGGTCGCGTGCATGCGTGTACCGGACACCGCCTCGTAGCAGTCCATCAGTTCCTCACGCTCGCGGAACGCGTACAGGAACAGGGTCATCGCGCCCAGATCCAGCGCGTTGGTGCCCAGCCACATCAGGTGGTTGAGGATGCGGGTGATCTCGTCGAACATGGTGCGGATGTACTGCGCACGCGCCGGCGCCTCGACCCCGAGCAGCTGCTCGATGGCGCGCACGTAGGCGTGTTCGTTGCACATCATCGAGACGTAGTCGAGGCGATCCATGTAGCCGATCGACTGGTTGTACGGCTTGGACTCGGCGAGCTTCTCGGTGCCGCGGTGGAGCAGGCCGATATGCGGATCGGCGCGCATGATGGTTTCGCCGTCGAGCTCGAGCACCAGCCGCAGTACGCCATGCGCGGCCGGATGCTGGGGACCGAAGTTCATCGTGTAGTTGCGGATCTCCTGCATCGCGCTCAGCCTTGCCCCTGCGCTTCGGCCCGGCCCTGCTGGTAGCGCGAGTCCTCGCGCACCACCCGCGGCACCAGAACGCGGGGCTCGATGGTGACCGGCTGGTAGATCACGCGGCCTTTTTCGCTGTCGTAGCGCACCTCCACGTTACCGATCAGCGGAAAATCCTTGCGGAACGGATGGCCGACGAAGCCGTAGTCGGTGAGCAGGCGGCGCAGGTCCGGGTGGCCCTCGAACACCACGCCGAACAGGTCGAAGGCTTCGCGCTCGAACCAGGTCGCAGCGATCCAGGTACCGACCAGCGATGGCACCATCGGTACCAGGTCATCGCCCGCGAAATAGCGCAGGCGCAGCCGGTGATTGCGGGCGACCGAGAGCAGGTGCACCACGATCGCGAAGCGGCGCTCGCCGCGCGCGATCGTCTTGCCGCCCCACGCGAAGCGTCCCGGCCCCTGCCCTTCGACGCCGCGACTGTAGCCCTCGCTGGACACGTTGCGGGTGTCCCACTCGACCTCGCCGTAGCCCAGATGATCGACGCCGCACAGATCGATCAGCTGTTCGAAGCGGAAATCGCGCTCATCACGCAGGGCGCGCGCGATCTCGACCACATGCTCCGGCGCGCACTCGATGGTCAACTGCCCCAGCGCCTCGGTCGCGCGCACGCGCTCGCCGAAACGCGCGACCACGCGCTCGGTCAGGCTGGCCTTTTCTTCGTTCATCCGACCACGGCCTCAGCGCGCGATGCTGCTGGTACGGCGGATCTTCTTCTGCAGTTGCAGGATCCCGTAGACCAGGGCCTCGGCGGTCGGCGGACAGCCCGGCACGTAGACATCGACCGGCACGATGCGATCGCAGCCGCGCACCACGGCATAGGAGTAATGGTAATAACCGCCACCGTTGGCGCACGAGCCCATCGAGATCACCCATTTCGGTTCGGGCATCTGGTCGTAGACCTTGCGCAATGCCGGCGCCATCTTGTTGACCAGGGTGCCGGCCACGATCATCACGTCGGACTGTCGTGGCGAGGGGCGGAACACCACCCCGAAGCGATCGAGGTCCAGGCGCGCAGCGCCCGCGTGCATCATCTCGACCGCGCAGCAGGCCAGACCGAAGGTCATCGGCCACATCGAGCCGGTGCGCGCCCAGTTGACCAGGGTATCGACCGAGGTGGTGACGAAACCGCGCTCGAGCAGCGGATTGTCGCCATCGGGACGCAGGATGTCGTCGACAACGCCGGTCGGAACCGGGTTGTGGAAGATCTCGCTCAGTCCCATTCCAGCGCTCCCTTTTTCCACTCGTAGATGAAGCCGATCACCAGGATGCCGAGGAAGATCGCCATCGCCACCAGCGCGGATCCGCCGATGTCGTTGAACACCAGCGCCCACGGAAACAGGAACGCAATCTCGAGGTCGAACACGATGAACAGGATCGCGACCAGGTAGTAGCGCACGTCGAAGCGCATGCGCGCATCTTCGAAGGCCTCGAAGCCGCATTCGTAGGGCGAGAGTTTCTCAGCACCCGGACGCTTCGGGCCCAGCACCGAGCCCAGCGCCAGCAATGCCACGCCGATGATCGCGGCAACCGCGATGAACAGCAGGATCGGCAGATAGTCGGACAGGATCATGAATGCCTCAACGGCCTCCAGGACGCCCCGCCGAACCGGTCGATTGGTCCGGAAGGGTCCTCATTACGCGCGCGGCGCGCCTTGGAGGCGCGCCACGCGCTGTTGCATTGGTGCCCAGGAGAGGACTCGAACCTCCACGGCTTGTGGCCGTTACCACCTCAAGGTAGTGCGTCTACCAATTCCGCCACCTGGGCTTTGAAACGTGAATTCTAGCGGCTGCCACTGCCGTTGGGAGCTTGGCTTGGCGCCGGCGTATCGGTTGCTGGCGCCGGCGGTGCTGCCGGAACATCGGTTGCTGGTGCAGCGGCCGCCGGAGCGTCGCCGGCAGGTGCCACCGGCACGTCGCCGGTCGGTACGGCTGGCTCTCCAGATCCGGTGGTCTTGCCCATGATGCCGATGTCGTCCGGCGCCACCGTGCTCCCCAGTCCACGCGTGATGAACATGCCGATGCCGAGGCTCAGCAGGAAAAATGCGACCGCCAGCCATTTGGTGGCCTTGCTGAGAAAGTTTCCCGCGCCGCGCGCACCGAACACGGTCGCCGAAGCGCCGCCGCCGAAACCGGAACCGGCCTGCGCACCCGCGCCGCGCTGCATCAGGATCAGCACCACCATCGCGATCGCGGCGATGACGTAGACGACATTCAAGATGGTAATGGTCATTGCATTCTCAATTGGGTCGCCGCGCTGCCGCCACAATGGCGAGGAAGTCGGCTGCGACCAGCGAGGCACCGCCGATCAGGCCACCATCGACATCGGGCTGCTGGAACAGCTCGCCCGCATTCGTCGGCTTGACACTGCCGCCGTACAGGATCGGAAGTGAGCGCGCGATTGTAGCATCGGCCGCCGCGACTTTGCCACGCAGGAACGCATGCACGGCCTGTGCCTGCGCGCTGCTGGCGGTCCGACCGCTACCGATCGCCCACACCGGCTCGTAGGCCAGCACCGCACGCACCAGACCCTGCACGCCGCATTGGTCGATCACGGCCTGCAGCTGGCGGCCTACCACGGTCTCGGTATCCCCCGCTTCGCGATCGGCCAGGCTCTCGCCTACGCAGATGATGGGCGACAAGCCGGCGGCCAGCGCCTGAGCGACCTTGGCGGCCACGGTCTGGTCGGACTCCGCATGCAGCTGGCGCCGCTCCGAGTGGCCCACGATCACATGGCTCGCCCCGCAATCGGCCAGCATCTGCGCACCGATATCACCGGTGAACGCGCCATTCTGGCGCTCGCTGCAGTCCTGAGCGGCGACGCCGAGGCGTGCGCCAAATTCATGCGTCAGCTGCGCCAGATACACGAACGGCGGCGCAATGAGCACCGTGACGCCGGCGTGATCGGCTGCGGCAATGGCTGCGGCCAGCTCGCTCGCCTGCGCGCGGGTGCCATGCATCTTCCAGTTGCCTGCAACGATCCGGCTGCGCATGCGCATGTTCTTGACGCAAAATGGGCGCAAAGGATAGCGACCACAGCGGTCGATGGCAAAGCGACAGGGTCGTACAATCCGGGATTGCTCCGCGCCAGGTGATCCCGTGAACAACGCCACAACCCTTCCCCGCCGCTGGGCCCTGATCAGCGGCGCATCGGCCGGCATCGGCGCCGAGTTCGCGCGCCAGCTCGCCGCGCGTGGCTGGAACCTGGTGCTCACGGCCCGCCGCACCGGGCGTCTTGAGAGCCTCGCGGCCGAACTGAAGCGCGTGCACGGCGCACAGTGCATGGTGGTCGCACTCGATCTTGCCGACCCCGCTGCGCCCGCAACCCTGCATGGCGCAACCGAAGCGGCCGGCATCGAAGTCGCGATGCTGGTCAACAATGCCGGCTACGGCGTGCCCGGCAGCCTGGTCAGCCAACCGTGGGCCACCCACCGCGACTTCATCGAGGTACTGGTCACCGCGCCCGTCGCGCTGTGCAGGCTGTACTTGCCCGCGATGCAAAAGCAGCAATGCGGCTACATCATCAATGTCGCCTCGCTGGCAGGCCTGATGCCCGGCTCGGCCGGACACACCCTGTACGCGGCATCCAAGGCATGGCTGATCCGCTTCTCGCAATCGCTGGCGCTGGAGAACAATTCGCGCGGCGTCCACGTCACCGCGCTGTGCCCGGGCTTCACCTATTCGGAGTTCCACGATGTCAACGGCGCGCGCAGCATCGTGTCGAAGATGCCGAAGTGGATGTGGATGCAGGCCGACGCGGTGGTGCGACAAGGCATCGATGCGGTGTTGCGCGGCGAGGTGGTGACCGTGCCTGGGCCGGTCAATCGTATACTCAAGTTCATCGGCAAACACTTGCCCGACGGGGTGGCATTGCGGATTGTGGGGAAGAGGTCGAAGGCGTATCGGGTGCAGGATTCCGATTTGCGCTGAGCGCTGCTTCTTGGCGTTTTTGCGTGGTTCTCTTCCTCGTTTTTCCAGAGCCGAACACTTGTGCGATCGGGATCGCATATGGACGCCCCCGGTCAAGCCCTCGGTTCCAGCCTCGCCGATGGCGCAGACCTGGAACACACGCTTTACCAAATCGATGGCGACGAGTTCAACCTTCATCACGGACGCCTCCACCCGCAAGCGGTCATTCGCGTCTTCTGTCGACTGGTGGATTGCACTTCCAGTCTGGCGCAACACGACGCCGACAGTGGCGGGGTGTTCATTTCAACAGGCATGATTATTGCCATCATTCTCGGCACGTTTCACTGCCTGTCCCGATCTGCCCTTCTTCAGTGCCTGTCCCGATCTGCCCTTCCGATCTGCAGGCTGCGCCAGTGTGGGC